>JACCXG010000427.1 GCA_013697225.1 Acidobacteriota bacterium | reverse complement strand
GAGCGCGCGTGAGAGGTCCTGCGGGGTTATTTGAGCTCCTGCAGCGCCTTCGTGATGGCCTCCAGCGCGTCGGGCTCGATCCTTGCGGCGCCCGGCTCGCCCGCACGGGCGGCAAACGCCTCCGTGCCCGTCCGCGCGAAGCCCACCCGCTCTTCCTTCTTGCCCTCGTCGAACCTGACGACCACACTCAGTGACGGGGCGGCGAGAGCCTTTGGAGCTGCATCAACGAATCCGGAGGCCCTCACCCCGGTGACGGCCGACAGCAGCCTGTCGACCGAAGCCTGTTCGAGCTCACGCTCCTGGGGAGCCGTCTGCTTCCAGCGGTCCTCTTCCTGCCCCTCCGCGTTCTTCACGCGGGCCTTCTGGAAGGTCGAGGTCTGGCCCGCCTGCGTGATCTCGAGGTAGGTTGCGTTGAAGGCTCGTGCATCGAAGAGATCCTTCTGCCTCAGGTCGGCAGGCGTCTTCTTGAGATCGTCGAGGATGGAGGCATCGACCGTGAACACCACCGGACGCGAGAGATCCCGGGCATGGACCGCTCCGTCTTCTGCCGGCGCGCCGAAGGCGAGCGTCGCCTGCGAACTGCCGGATCCCAGACGGGCCGTCGCAACCGGCTTTTCGAGGCCGGCCTTGCGCGCCGCGGCCGGCTCCTCGATCACGGACCGCATCTGCAGACCCGACAGCCGGCTGACCAGCCCCTCGACCGCGCTGAAATCGGCACGCGCCGGGACGGGAGCCGTCATCCGCCACTCGCCGTCGGCACGGGCGAACCGCACGGTCCGTCCACCCGTCGTCAGCTCCACCGCGTCGAGTTTGTCCCGCTCCACTTTCAGCACGGTCTTGTCACGAAGCTCGAACGTGCTGCGGTTGAACGTCGACTCGAGGTACGACGAGATGAGGAACACCGCGTTGTCGGCGCCGCGTTTCGCGTACACGTCCGTGCCAGGCGGTGTCTTCGAGCCGAGGAGCAGCCGGTGTTCTTCCCCGTCGGCCTTGAACGCGACTTCCACACGGGGCTGCGCCAGGCCGTACTCGTTCAGGTCCGGCGGGTTTTCGTCCACCACGCGCTGGATTTCGAGGCGCGCGAGGTTCGAGGTGAGGCCGGAGACTTCCGCCGGGTCCGGCGGGGCGGTCGTGGGGGCAACGATCTGCCATCCCTGCTCGCCGGATTTCTGCAGGCGTGTCTGTTCCCCCGCTTCCGACCGGATGGCGATCTCGTCGATACTCTCGGCCTTCACCGCGAACACCTGATCCCGGCTCGGCCCGTCGTCTCCGGCAGGCCGCTGGGAGTCGCGCCAGACGTACCAGCCGAGGGCGACGGCAATCACCAGCAAAATAAGGAGCGAGCGGACTCCCCGCATCATGCCTACCGCCTCCTCCACCAGGTCTGAATTCCCGCAAAGAGAATCAGGCCGGGGATGATCAGCACGGTGAGCCAGAAGATCCGGCGCTGCTGGTCGCTGGTGAGGGTGATCCGGCGATCCTCGGGATCGCGCGGACGAATCGAGATGAGGTTCTCCTGCTGTGCCAGCCAGTTCACGCTGTTCATGAACAGGTCGCGGTTCCCCTGGATCCCCAGCCAGGCGTTGGACGCAAAATCGGAATCCCCGAATACGACGATCCGGGTTTCAGGCTTCGGAGCGTCCTCCGGCGCCTTCCCTTCGGCCGGAGGGGGAGGCTCCGCGGCGGGCGCCGAGACGGCCGCCGCCAGCGAGATGGGACCCTGCTTGTCCCCTGCGGCCAGGTCCCGTGACACTTCACCACTGGTCATCAGGGTTTTCACGTCCGTCTCCGCCCAGCTGCCCGGGCTGGTCTCGACCAGCGTCTGCGCGAATCGTCCGCTGGTGCCTCCTTCGGCCGGCGTCACCGAGCGGGCGAGCCGGAACGCCGTCAGGAGGTTGAATCGTTCGGTGATCGGGTGCGGCTGATACTTCGCGGCTACCGGGACCTCGGGCCCCGTTCCGAGCAGCTGCCCCATTCCGCTGACGTCCACGACGATGTTGTTGCCGACCTCGATGCCCCAGTCGTTCAGGAGGGCGGTCAGTCGCGTCAGGTCGCCGGCACCCGGCTTGTCTGGAGGATCCAGCAGGAACAAGACCTTGCCGCCGCGCGCAAGGTACTGCTTCAGCATGTCGATTTCAGGTTCGAAGAAGTCCGTTCGCGGTCCGGCGATGACGAGGACAGACGCGTCAGCCGGGACCTCTTTCTGCTGCGCGAGCACCAGCGGCTCGACGGTGTAGTTCTCGTCGCGCAGCGAACCGGTGATGGTGCTGTAGCCGTCGCGTTCGGCCCCTTCCGGACCCTTCTCGCCGTGCCCCTGGACGAAGTAGACCTTGTGCTCCGCTCCCTGCACCACCTTGATCAGGCCGTTCGTCAGCTCCTGCTCGCTGTCGGAGGTGACGCGCTCGGTCCTGCCGTCGTATTCGAAGACGACTGTTCCGAGCGATTGCACCTGGTACTGCGCGGCGCGGGACGGGAACTTCACCGCATCGACGTATTCGATTGCCGCCTGCCGCGTGGCGTGCTGGTATTCGTCGAGCCTGTCGCGGAAGCGCTCGAAGTCGTCCGGCTGTGCGAAGACCTTGATGTCGACCGGCCGCTCCAGGCTCTGCAGAATGGTGCGCGTCTGGTCGGAGAGGGTGAACTGTTTGGCGGCCGTCAGATCCCACCGCCGGTTGTGCCGCGAGGCCAGATAGTTGATGGCGATCAGGATCGCCAGCACGACGACTGCGCTCGCGACCGCGAGGGTGCCGAAGCGCGCCTCGCGCCCTGAGAACGCCCGCGCGATCTCGCGCCACTGGCTCAGGATGTAGAGCAGCGTGCACACGAGCCCCGCAATGGCCAGCCCGCTGTACCACTGCTGCCATTCAGGACGGAGAAACCGTATGGCAACGGCCGCGAAGACGAGCGCGACGCCGAGCCAGCCGACGAGACCGAGAATCCGCTTCAGCATACGTGTGAGACCAGGCGTTTCAGGTTCATCAGGTCCAGCGTCCGAGTGAGGGGACTAGCCTCGCCACCGCTCGCTGTCGACCGACTTGGCGGTGAGGAACAGGCCGAACGTGATGAAGCTCAGGTAGTAGACCAGGTGTTTGGTGTCGATGATGCCGCGCGCGAAATCGTCGAAGTGGTCCACGATTGAGAGGTAGTTGACGATGACGCGGGTCGTCGGCCCCGACTGGTCACCGATCCAGTTGATGACCCAGAGCATGAGGAACACGGCGAAGGTGAGCACGCCGGCCACGATCTGGTTCTTCGTCAGGCTCGAGATGAGCAGGCCGAGAGAGATGAAGCAGCCGCCCATCAGGAGCAGGCCCAGATAGCCCGACGCGATCGGGCGCCACTCGGGATTGCCGTAGATGAAGAGGATGCCCATGTACAGGAGCGTCACGAGCAGCATGGCCGCGTAGAGCCCCATCGCGCCGAAGAACTTCCCGAGGATGATCTGCACGTCGGTCAGCGGAGAGGTCAACAGCAGTTCGATCGTGCCGGAGCGCTTCTCTTCCGCGTAGGTCCGCATCGTGATCATCGGCATCACGAAGAGGATGATGACCGCGGAGTTCATGAGCACGTAGCGGATCATGTCCTGGTTGATGTTGGTGGCTCCGCCTCCCATCCCCGCCATCCCGGTGCTGCGCTGGACGAAGAACGTGAGATAGACGTAGAAGAACCAGCCAAACAGCAGGGCGAACAGCCCGATGATGATGTAGCCGATGGGCGAGGCGAAGTAGGAGCGCAGCTCCTTGTCCGCGATCGCGAGCACGTTACGGACGCTGTTCACTGACCGCCTCCTCCGGGGTTTCCTCGGTCGTCACCTGCAGGAAGATTTCCTCCAGGCTCATGCGCATCGGCCGCAGCTCCAGCAGGCCCCACCCGCGGCTCACCACCGCCCGTGCGATTTCGCGGCGGATGTCCGTTTCCCTCGCACTCTCGACCTCATAGCCGCGTACGCCGTCGCGTTGATCCGAGAGGGCCACGCGTGAGACGCCCGGGAGCCCCTGCAGCGTCTCGGTCGCATCCACGCCGGGCGCGTCCACCTGCACGTAAAGCGTGGCGGCCCCCTGGAGCCGTGACGTCAGCCCCTCGGGCGTGTCGATGGCCACCACCCGGCCGCGGTTGATGATGACCACCCGCTGGCAGGTCTGCGCGACCTCCGGCAGGATGTGGGTGCTGAGGACGATTGTGTGATCACCGGCAAGGCCCCGAATCAGTTCGCGCGTTTCGATGATTTGCTTCGGGTCGAGGCCGGCGGTGGGCTCGTCAAGGATGAGCACTTCGGGATTGTGGATGATCGCCTGCGCCAGGCCCACCCGCTGCCGGTAGCCCTTCGAAAGCTTGCTGCAGTGCCGGGAAGCCATGTCGGCGACGTGCGTGCGCTGCATGGCCGAGGTCACCCGATCGCGCCGTTCACGTGACGGCACCCCCTTGATGCGCGCGACGAAGTCCAGATATTCCCGGACGGTCATGTCGGGGTAGAGCGGCGGTGTCTCCGGGAGGTAGCCGGTCCGCTGCTTTGCCTCGATGGGATGGGTGAAGACGTCGTACCCCGCCACGGTGGCGCGCCCCTCGGTCGGCGGCATGTATCCGGTCAAAATCCGCATGGTCGTGGTCTTCCCGGCACCGTTCGGGCCGAGGAACCCGAGGATCTCCCCCCGCTCCACACGGAAGCTGACGTCGTCCACGGCCGTCGTCCGGCCGTAGCGCTTGGTGATGTTCTGGACCTCTATCACAAACCTCTCCAGCAGAGCTGCGGCGCGCCGGCCGTCTCAAATGGCGCGGGGCACGACCGGCCGGCAGCGTCGGCACGCTCGACTCCGGGCACGTAAGGTGTAGGAGGACAGCCGATTACAAGATTTTCATAGTACTGAGACGTGGGAAAACGGTCAAGACGGATTGCCGGAACGAGACCCCTGTCGTATTCTATATATGAACACTCGCTCATATGTTTGATTCAGCCATGAGACGTTCCTGTGAACCATCGCACCTCAGTCCCCATGCCGGAGCCGCGCGGCGGCGGCGGCGGTTGACGGGAGCAATCGTTGAAGCCATTGCAGAGACCTTCCGGGTGCTGGGCGATCCGACCCGCGTGCGGATCCTCGACGCGCTTGCCGGCGGCGAGCTGTGCGTATGCGATATCGCGGGGCTGGTGAGCATCAGTGAATCCGCGGCGTCCCACCAGCTGCGGCTCCTGCGGGGCATGCGCCTCGTGCGGCCGCGGCGGGCAGGCCGGCAGGTGTTCTACACCCTCGACGATCAGCACATCGTGGAACTGCTGAAGCTCTCCGCCAGCCACGTTCAGGAAACTGCAGGTGCGCCCGTCCACGAGCCTCACCTCGTCGAGGCAGGGAGCTGACGATGGCCGCCGCGTGTCCCGTTTGTGAGCTGCACGCCGAATCGGTCTTCCGGGTCGAGGGGATGGACTGCCACGAAGAGGTGGCGATCCTCGAGCGCACCCTGTCGCGGCTCTCCGGTCTCGAGTCGCTCGATGCAGATGTGTTGGGGCAGCGCGTCCGGGTCAAGTACGACGCCGCACGGCTGACGACCTCCCGCATCTCGGAGGCCGTCGCGCAGACGGGCATGCGTGCATGGCTCGAGCACGAGGAGCCGCGGACGTCCGCGGCCTCGAGCCTGCGGGCCCGCCTGGTGTGGGGATCCGGCCTCGCACTGGCGGCAGGTCTTGTCGCGCATCTCACGCCTGCCTTCCAGCCGTATGCCTGGGTGCCGCTCGCCGTGTCGATTGCCATCGGGGGGATACATACCGGCCGGCGAGCCTGGGCCTCGCTGCGAGCGCGCGTGCTCGACATCAACGTCCTGATGCTCGTGGCGGTCGCCGGTGCGATGCTCCTGGGGGAGTGGGCGGAAGGGGCATCGGTGGTCTTTCTTTTCGCGCTCGCGCAGCTGCTGGAGACGCGGGCGATGGATCGAGCCAGGGGAGCGATCCGGGCGCTGATGGATCTGGCGCCGTCGGAGGCGCTGGTCCGCCGGGGCGGGGATGACGTGCGAATTCCGGTGGACGAGGTGCGCATCTGGGATCTGATCGTGGTCCGTCCGGGCGAGAAGATACCGCTCGATGGCCGAGTCCGCACAGGCGACAGTCACGTCAACCAGGCGCCCGTCACCGGGGAGTCGCTGCCGGCCGAGAAGGGACCAGGTGACGAGGTATTTGCCGGGACTATCAACGGCCGTGGCGCGCTGGAGATCGACGTCACAAGGCTTTCCCGCGACTCGACGCTCGCGCGCATCGTGCACCTGGTAGAGGACGCGCAGGCCCAGCGCGCACCGAGCCAGACATTCGTGGAACGCTTCGCCCGCATCTATACGCCAATCGTCCTGGCGCTGGCGGTGCTCGTCGCCACCGCCGCCCCGCTGCTCTTCGGCGGTGAGTGGAGCGACTGGGTTTATCGATCGCTCGTACTGCTGGTGATCTCGTGCCCCTGCGCGCTGGTCATCTCCACGCCTGTGTCGATCGTCTCCGCGCTCGCCGCGGCCGCACGGAAGGGTGTGCTGATCAAAGGGGGGGCGCGCCTGGAACGGCTGGCGGCGGTGCGCTGCGTCGCGTTCGACAAGACGGGTACGCTCACCAGCGGCAGGCTCCAGGTGACTGATGTTACGTCCACCGGGGGGCTAGGCGGCCCTGACGTCCTGCGGCTCGCGGCATCGCTCGAGTCCAGATCGGAACATCCAATCGGCCGGGCCATCGTCGCACACGCACAGGCGGAGGGGGTGCCGATTAGCCCGGTGACGGGCTTCCAGGCCCTGCCGGGGATGGGCGCGGAGGGGTTCGTGGGCGCCGAGCGAGTCGTCGTCGGCAATCACCGGTTGTTCGAGGAGCGCGGCTTGTGCTCCGCCCGGGCCCACGCGGGGCTCGACACGATGGCGGCAGGCGGCTCGAGCGCGGTGATGGTTGCGCTCGGGGACGAGACGGTCGGCTTGATCGGCGTCGCCGACGCGACGCGGGACGCCGCCCGGGCCGTCGTCGACATGATCCGGCAGCAGGGTGTCGAGCACGTCGTGCTGCTCACAGGAGATCATGAGGTGTCCGCCAGAGGGCTCGCCTCCGCTCTGGGGATTTCCGACTACCGCGCGTCGCTCCTGCCGGAGGACAAGGTGGCTGCCGTCAAGGAGCTGCGCCTGCGCTACGGCGCCATCGCGATGGTGGGGGACGGGGTAAACGACGCGCCGGCGCTGGCGACGGCCGACGTGGGCATTGCCATGGGCGTGGTGGGCACCGACGCTGCGCTTGAAACAGCGGATGTCGCGCTGATGGCCGACGAGCTGGTGAAGATCCCCTTCGCCATCCGTCTGAGCCGCGCGGCCACGCGCAATATCCGGGTAAACATCGGCTTCTCGCTGGGCATGAAGGCCGCGTTCCTGGTCCTCGCGTTCCTGGGGCTGGCGACGCTCTGGATGGCGGTGCTCGCCGACATGGGCGCCTCCCTCATCGTCATTGCGAATGCGCTGAGGCTGCTCCGGGAGTAGCTGCTCAGGCTTTCCTGTTGCTGAAGAAGTGCTGGTCGATGAACTCGTCGATCGCGGACTGATCGGCGGAGTCCACCTTCTCGAACTGCAGGCCCATCCCGACACGACGGTCGGTCCAGGCGATGCGGCATTCCCCTTCGGTGTCCTTCTTCGACCCGGGCAGCCTGAATCTGACACGCACCTTCGAGCCGCTCTGGAGAGGGCTCATCGTGCGGATCGCGAGCCCGCCTTTGCTGATGTTGAGAGTGAGGGCCGCCGCAATCGTGTTGCCGAACCGGTACGCCACCGCAATCCCGAGTAAGACCCTGGGGCTGCCGCGCCGGTTGAAGTTGTCCGGGAAAAGGTGCGGCGCCAGCGCCGGAAGGATGTGCTGGACGGCACTGTACTCGTTCACGTAGCCGGCGACTCCCAGCCCGGCCAGCTGGCGGACTTCCTCCGAGGTGGCAATCGTCCCGCTGAACACCAGGATCGGAAGCTGCCCCTGATCGATCTTCCGGATCGCCCGTACGAGATCGACGCCGTCGGCTCTGGGGAGTCGCAGATCGAGTACGATCAGGTCGATGCGGGGGAAATCAGCGCGTACCCGTTCCAGCAGCTCGGGGGCGCTCTCGACGGTGACCGCAACGTGCCCGGCGCTCAGCAGGGCTGTGGCAAAGCGATCGCGGACGAAGGCGGTGTCGTCGGCGACAATGACGGTCTTGTTCGGTGGCACGGTGATGGTGGTTGGCGCCACGCGAGTCTCTGGCGGCTCCCCTCGAATCGGCGTCAGCTCCGTTGCGGAATCTATCAGGTTCTCGCTATAATTCGAACTCTTTACGCGAATCGTGGGACGCGCGCGTGTGCTGGTCACACCCGGCGAGGCGCGCCCCGCCAGGAGCATGTATGGCCACCTGTCCGGAATGTGACGCCGATATCGAAGTCGATGAGTTCGACGTCGACAAGGGCGACTTGATCAGCTGCCCCGACTGCGGCGCCAATCTCGAAGTGACCAGCACGTCCCCGGTCGAGCTCGAGGCGGTCGAGGATGACGACGACGAAGAGGACGAAGACGACGACCTCGAAGAAGAGGAAGAGGACGCCGACGACACCGAGGACGAAGAAACCGAAGGCGGGGACTGGGACGAGTGAGCGCCGTGCCGCTGGCCCAGACGCCGGGTCCGCCCGCCGTCGCCGCCGGTCAGGGGCAGGCCGCCAGTGCCGGGGTCAAAGACGCCGCCTTGCGCCGTCTGCTCGATGGATTCCAGTCGATCATCATTGCCTATAGCGGCGGGGTCGACAGCGCATATCTGGCGTACGCGGCAACGGCGGTCCTCGCCGAACGGGCGCTCTGCATCACGGCTGACAGCCCGAGCTATCCCGACCGGCACCGCCAGCTGGCTCTCCGTCTGGCGGCCGACTTCGGCTTTCACCACGAGATCATCCGGACCGCGGAGCTCGAGCGGCCCGAATACCGCGCGAACCCGGCCAATCGCTGCTATTTCTGCAAGCACGAGCTCTATACCCACCTGTCCACGCTGGCGCGCGCACGCGGCATCGAGGCCATTGCGGATGGCAGCAACGCTGACGATCGCGGGGACTATCGCCCCGGCCGTCAGGCGGCGCGGGAGTTCGGCGTCCGCAGTCCTCTCGACGAGGTCGGGCTCACGAAGGCGGAGATCCGCGAGCTCTCCCGCCGTGCGGGGCTGCCGACGTGGAACGAGCCGGCTTCGGCATGCCTCTCCTCACGCATTCCGTACTTCAGCCAGGTGACGGATGAGAAGCTGCGGATGATCGAGGGGGCTGAGGCCGTCCTGCGGGAGCTCGGGTTTCGCGTCTGCCGCGTGCGGCACCACGGCGACAAGGAGACCCTGGCGCGGATCGAGCTCGCTCTCGACGAGCTGCCGCGGGCGCTCGAGCCCGGGATGGCCGCCGCCATCGACGCACAGCTGCGCGCCATCGGGTACCAGCACGTCACCATCGACCTGCGCGGTTACCGCCTTGGCAGCCTGAACGACGCTCTTCGCCTGCATCCCGTCTGACCGCGTGCGCAGGCAGATCGCCGGACTGGCCCTTCTGTTCCTCACCGCACACCTGCTGTACCTGCCGCCGACCCTCGAAGACATCGACTCGATCAACTTCGCCCTCGGAGTCCGCGAGTTCGACGTGGCCAGGCATCAGCCACACCCTCCCGGCTACCCGGTCTTCGTCGCCCTCGCACGCCTCTCCACGGCACTGTTCGAGGGTGTCGGGATGGCGGGGGCCGCACCGCGAGGCCTTGCCGTGTGGAGCGCGGTGGCCGGGGCGGCACTCGTGCCCATCCTGTACTTGCTCTTCAGGACACTCGTGAACGACAGCCGGGTCGCATCGTGGGCGACCGCGGTGACCGTCTGCTCGCCGCTCTACTGGTTCACCGCCCTGCGGCCGCTGAGCGACATGACAGGTCTGGCATTCGCCGCAGCGGCCCAGGCCCTGCTGATCGGCAGCCTCCCCCGCGGTGAACCCGCCGGGGATAGCCGGTGGTCACGTCCCCATGAGTGGCCCCCTGGTGCGCAGCTCATGGTTGCCGGTGCCCTGGTTGGAATTGCCGCGGGCGTCCGTTCGCAGACCGTGATTCTGACGGGGCCGCTGTTTCTTGCCGCATTAGTGTGGCCGGGCACGGTGACCTTCCGCTACCGTGCCGCCGCCCTTGCGGCCGCCCTCATCGCCGCCACCGGCTGGGGCGTTCCGCTCATCTGGGCCAGCGGCGGGCTCGGTGATTACCTGGCGGCCCTCGGCACGCAGGCCGGCGAGGACTTCTCAGGTGTCGTCATGCTGTGGAAGACGCCCGAGCCCCGTCTGGCGTTCACCGCGCTCCTTCACTCGTTCATCTGGCCGTGGGCGCGGGTGGAGCTGGGCATCGTTGTGGTTGCGCTCGCAGCATTCGGGCTTGTGCGAGGAGCATGGCATCTGCCGCGGGCCGTCGCCCTGCTGGTCCTCGCCTTTGCCCCGTATGCGGTGTTCCACCTGTTGTTC
>JACCXG010000404.1 GCA_013697225.1 Acidobacteriota bacterium | reverse complement strand
CCCCATCGAGCAGCAGCAGGGCGCACACGCGGTTCGGGGTTTCGAGTGAGGGTGCGCGTTGGGCATTCGGGATCAGGGACCAGGGATGAGCAATAGTGCGATCAGGAGAATCGCCGCAGGCGTAGGACTCGGGTTCGGGGCGGCAGCCATCGTGCTGATGCTCGGCTGGGCGGGGCTGCTCGAGGTCGCCGAACTGCGGACGTACGACTGGCGCATCGCTCGGGCCTCGGATCCCGCGTCTGTTCACCCCGATATCGTTCTCGTCGAGATCAACGACGCCAGCGTCCGCGCGCTCGCTCCGCTTGCCGGAAGGTGGCCATGGCCACGCGTCCTGCTTGCCGACGCGGTGGACTTCCTCGCCCGCGGACGTCCACGCGCCATCGCGATCGATCTCACCATCGCCGAGCCGGACCTTCGGGAAGGCTTCCCTTACGGCGGCGACAAGTGGTCGGGAGCGGAGTCGGACGCCGCGCTGGCCCAATCCATCAGGGATGCCGGCTCCGTCATCATGCTGGGCGATGTCGTCTACCAGGGCACCACAGGCCAGGACGGCACGTCTCCGCCGGACTGGCCCGCCGCGCCTTACAGGCTTGGTCCGGCGATCGAGGAGCGGCCCACTCTCACGCCGCCACTTCCGGCAATCGCGCAGGCGGCCGCCGCCATCGGCCACAACCTCCTGACCCCGGACCACGATGGGCCTGCCAGGCGGATGGCCCCCTTCATCCGGGTGGGCGACAGGTATGTGCCATCGCTAGGTGTCGGAACGGCGCTCGTTGCGGGCGGCTTCAATCCGGCCGACATTGTCCTCGAGGGTCGTTCAATCCGGCTGGGTGACCGTGAGATCCCGCTCGTCGCCGACCGCGTACCCGACTGGGACGATGGGTCGAAGACGCACGAGGGGCTCACGATGCTGATCAACTACAAGGCGCCGCCGCTGGTGAATGGCGCCAGGCCCTACAAGTCATATGAAATCCGGGATCTCCTGGCATCTCAGGAACAGATAGCCGCAGGACTCACGCCGGAGCTGGACCCTGCCGTCTTCGCCGACAAAGTCGTCTTCCTCGGCCTGACCACTTCCGGTCTCGTGGACGTGTTCACGACGCCGTATGGCAGCCACAGCGGCAGCATGCCCGGCATCCAGCTTCACGCGAGCATGGCGGACAGCTCCTGACGAATCGCTTCATCAGGCCGGCGCCGGAACGGACGCGGCTCGCCACGACGGCCGGCTTCGCGGTGCTGGTAGGGCTGATGGCCACGCTGCTCCCCTACCTCGCGGCGGCCGCCGGCACGCTCTTCCTCGCGGGCGGCTGGATCTGGTTCGCACTGGACCAGTTCCGGGACGGTCTCTGGCTGAACCTGGCACAGCCCGTCGCCGCGTGCGCTGTGGCGCTCTTTGGCGGCACGGCCTATCAATACTTCGTCGAGGGGGCCGAGAAGAGAGTCGTGAAGAAGCTGTTCGGGCGCTATGTCTCCAAAGACGTCTACCAGCAGCTCCTGGCCAACCCGAACCTGGCGGAGCTCGGGGGATCGCGCAGGAACATGTCGGTGCTGTTCTCCGACATCCGCGGGTTCACCTCCGTCACCGAGAAAGGCAACCCGGAGGAACTCGTCGCGCAGCTGAACGAGTATTTCTCACGGATGGTGGCCGTTGTGTTCCGGCATCAGGGGACGGTGGACAAGTTCGTCGGCGACATGGTGATGGCGCTGTTCGGCGCCCCCCTGGACGATGACCGGCACGGGGAGCACGCGGTGGCTGCCGCCATCGAGATGGTTGTCGAACTGGGAGAGCTGAACCGGAAGTGGGCCGCGGAGGGGCGGGCGCAGCTCGATATCGGGGTGGGCGTGAATTCCGGCGAGATGATCGCCGGCAACATCGGCTCGTCGTCCATCATGAGCTACACGGTCATCGGGGACCACGTGAACCTGGGGGCCCGCCTCGAGTCGCTGAACAAGGATTACGGGACCCGGATTATCATTAGCGAGGCGACGCTGTCGCTCCTCCCAGCCCAGTTCGAAACACGTCCGCTCGGCGAGGGCGTCGTGAAGGGCAAGACACGTCCGGTGGCCATTTTCGAAGTCGTTGTCCCCTCGCCGCTGCATGCGGCACCACAGGAAGCACAGTCATGAAGCACGTCGCGCTGGCACTGACCCTCACGTTTGCCTTCTCCGTCGGACCTGCGAACGCGCAGTTCGGGGGGATTGACCGGCTGAAAGGGCGGGCGGACCAGGTGAGGAAGATCGCCGACATCAACATCAGCGAGAGGGACGAGCGTGCGATTGGCGAGGAGGTGAGCGCGAGGCTCGTCGATCGCTTCGGCATCTATCAGGACGAGGCGGTTGCCAGGTACGTGATCCTCGTTGGCACGGTGCTCGCCCAGGGGAGCTCCCGCCCGGGTCTGGACTGGAAGTTCGTTGTACTCGACACCGACGGCGTGAACGCGTACGCGGCGCCGGGCGGGCTGATCCACATCACACGCGGCGCGCTGGGCCTCATCAAGAGCGAGGCGGAGCTGGCCGGGGTGCTCGGCCACGAGATCGGCCACATCACCGCCAGGCACACCGTACGGGCGATTCAGAAGTCGAAGGCGATCGACGTGGGCACCGACGAGATCGGCGCACAGGGAGGCCTCGCCGGCTCGCTCATCAACCGCTTCGCGGACATGAGCTACGACATCGTCTTCAACAACAAGTTCAACCGCGACGACGAGAACGAATCGGACAAGGTGGGGATCACGCTCGCAAACAGCGTGGGCTATTCGCCAGCCGGGATGACGCACTTCCTGAACCACATTTCCGAGCGCAA
>JACCXG010000395.1 GCA_013697225.1 Acidobacteriota bacterium | reverse complement strand
TCTCCGACTGGAACCATGGGAACGCCCATTTCCTCCGCGGGATCGTGGCCGAGTTGCTCGACCGTGGACACGAGGTGCGGGTGTACGAACCGGAGGACGGCTGGAGCCGGGAGCAGTTGCTGGCCACCGAAGGCCCCGGCGCGCTGGAGGCGGTGCAGCGCGCATTCCTGCACCTCCCGTCGCTCGCCGTCAACCTCGAGACGCTGGACCTCGACGCCGCGCTCGACGGCGCCGACGTGGTACTCGTTCACGAGTGGAACCCGCACTCGCTGGTGTCACGCATCGGCGCCCACAAGGCCCGGGGCGGGGATTACGTCCTGCTGTTCCACGATACGCATCACCGATCGGTGACCGACCCGGACGCAATGGCCGCGTACGATCTCGAGCACTACGACGGGGTGCTCGCATTCGGCGAGGTCATTCGCGAGCGATACCTCTCGCTCGGGTGGGGACGCCGGGCGTGGACGTGGCACGAGGCTGCCGACACCAGAACGTTCAAGCCGCTGCCGGATGTGGAGCCGGAGGCAGATCTCGTCTGGATTGGCAACTGGGGAGACGGCGAGCGCACCGCGGAGATCCGGAGCTACCTCGTGGAACCGGTCGGTGAGCTCGGTCTCGACGCACGGGTTTACGGTGTGCGATACCCGGAGGAGGCGCTCGCGGAACTCCGGTCCGCGGGGATCGCCTACGGAGGCTGGCTGCCCAATCGCGAGGCGCCGCTTGCGTACGCCAGGCATCGCATGTCCGTCCACATCCCGCGGCGGCCGTACGTGGAATCGCTGCGGGGCATTCCGACGATCCGTGTCTTCGAAGCGCTCGCGTGCGGAGTGCCGCTGATTTCCGCCTGGTGGGAGGATGCCGAAGGGCTGTTCAGGCCCGGCGAGAACTTCCTCGTCGCGGGCAATCCCGGTCAGATGCGCGAGCACCTGCGCACCCTGGCCTCTGACGCGTCTCTTCGTGCTGATCTGGCGTCGAGCGGTCTCGAGGTGATCAGGAGCCGGCACACGTGCGCTCACCGCGTCGATGAGCTGATGCTGATCCTGCGGCAGGTACAGGGACGCACGGCGGGTGAGGCGCTCACCGCATGAACATCGTCATACTCGGCCTCTCGATCACCTCGTCATGGGGCAATGGGCACGCGACCACCTACCGCGCGCTGGTGCGAGGGCTTGCATCGCGAGGCCACGACGTGCTGTTCCTGGAGCGGGACGCGCCGTGGTATGCAGACAACCGCGACCTGCCGCAGCCGCCGTACTGCAGGACGCAGATCTACGACAGAGTGGAAGCGCTCGGCGCCGCTGCTGACCAGATTGCCGCGGCCGACCTGGTGATTGTCGGATCCTACGTGCCCGAAGGGATTGCCGTGGCGGACGCCGTTCTGCGGACGGCGCGCGGGTGTACTGCCTTCTACGACATCGATACGCCCGTCACCCTTGCCTCGCTCCAGCGGAACGCCACCGAATACCTCGAACGCCGCCAGATCCCAGGCTTCGACCTGTACTTGTCGTTCACGGGCGGACCCACACTCGACCGGCTGGTTTCGGAGTTCGGCGCCCGCCGTGCGCGCGCGCTCTACTGCTCGGTGGACCCTGATCTCTATCTCGAGGACCCCTCGACGTCCCGGGACCGGGATCTCGGCTACCTCGGAACGTACAGTCCGGACCGGCAGCCGACCCTCAGCCGGCTGCTCCTCGAGCCCGCGACGGCCTGGCCCCAGGGACGTTTCGTCATTGCAGGGCCGCAGTACCCCGCGTCCATGCCGTCCCTTCCAAATGTGGAGCGGATTACCCACCTGCCGCCGGCAGACCACCGGGCGTTCTACAACCGGCTGCGGTTCACCCTCAACGTCACGAGAAGGGACATGGTGGAGGCCGGCTATTCCCCCAGCGTGCGGCTCTTCGAGGCGGCAGCGTGCGGAACGCCAATCATCAGCGACGAGTGGCCGGGGCTCGAGTCGGTTCTGGCGCCCGGCCGGGAGATCCTCGTGGCGCGGAACGCGGCCGAGGTCCTCGACTATCTGCGCGAACTCCCGGAAGACGCCCGCGCCGCCCTGGGACGCCGGGCGAAGGATCGGGTTCTGCAGGCACACACCGCAGTGCATCGTGCGATGGAGCTCGAACAGTACGTGCAGGAAGCCACAGGGGGAAGAATGCTGCCCGACAGAACAATCGTGAGGATCGTATGAGCCTTGCGCAACGGACTCCGGAGGACATCGAGCAACGCGTGCGCGAGCTCGGTGACTGGTTCCACAACCTGAACCTCGAGGGGGTCCAGACGGCCCCGGCCCATTTTCTGGGCGATTACCCCGCCGTGAAATGGCGGCGATTCGCCCATGCCATCCCCGCAGACCTGCGCGGCCGCACGGTGCTCGACGTAGGCTGCAACGCGGGCTTCTACTCGCTCGAGATGAAGCGGCGTGGCGCCGATCGCGTGCTCGGCATCGACAGCGACCCGCGCTACCTCGCGCAGGCCCGGCTGGCCGCGGAGGTTGCCGGGCTCGACGTCGATCTGCGCCAGATGTCGGTCTACGACCTGCCCTCGCTG
>JACCXG010000334.1 GCA_013697225.1 Acidobacteriota bacterium | reverse complement strand
CTCCGCCGGGATCGAACCCTCCGATCAGAATGGCGCCGCGCCGCGCGGAGACGGCCAGCATCCACGAAGGAATTTCCTCCGCGTCGGCATAGGCCCAGATCTCACGCTCGAGTGCCGTCACCTGCCGGCATTCCTCGGCGGTCGAGACCGGACGGATGTCCATTCAGAGCAGCGGGGGCAGATCGCGAAGCGTCGTGATGCAGGGAACGCCGGCCGGGCAGACCCGCCGCGCCTCGTCCCTCGCCACCAGCACGGCACGCATCCCAAGGGCTCGTGCGCCCGCGATGTCGTGGGCCGGGCTGTCGCCGACCATCACCGCTTCGTCAGGTGAGGCCCCGGCCTGCCCGAGCGCCGCCTGAAAGATGCTGGGGTGCGGCTTCATGTGCCCGTGCGCCGCCGAGGAGACCGTCACGGTGAAGAGGCCGTCGAGCGCGAAGTGGGACTGGAAGGAAGACAGGCAGCGCTGCGTGTTCGAAATCAGCCCGATGGTCAGGCCGCGGGAGTGCAGCTCCCGCAGTACTTCCGGCACGTCGTCGTAGAGCGAGAAGTGGTGGCAGGCGGACCACTCCTCGTAGATTTCCCTTGCCGCGTGCTCCACGCGATCCCCGGATCCGCCCATGCTCTCGATGATCCGCCGCGTGTAGTCGATGAAGATCTGCGGATCGTAGAGCCCGCCTGAATGGTCGAGCAGCACGGCCGCCGCGTTCACCGCTTCGGCAAAGCGCTCCGGCTGGACGACGATGCCGTGGCGTGCGCAGAAGTCGCGATAGCCCGCACCCTGGAATGCCGGGCCCGGATGGATGAGTGTGAAGTCGACGTCGAAGAAGACGGCGCGCGTTGCGGGGCGGGCGGCCGCAGTACTCACCCCTGACCCTCTTCCGGACCGGCCACGACGATTGCCGCACGCCCGGTGTCGAGAGTTTCAGCGGCCGCAGCCGAGACCCCCTCGCGGGTGACCGCGTTCAGCAGGCCGGGCAGGCGCTGATCGTAATCCAGCCCGAGCGAGAACTCCTCGGAGGTCTGCAGGAAGGCGGCGATGCTCTGGTTCGTCTCGAGCATGCGCGGCAAGGATCCCAGGAGATACGCGCGCGATTCCTCAATTTCTCGAGACGTCGGCCCCCCCGCGGCGAGCGTGGAGACCTCGTGATCGATCGCTTCAATCGTGCGTTCGACGTTGTCAGGATCCACACCCGCGCGGATGAGGAGCGGCGCTTCACACGGTCTCGCGTCGAGCGTACTGAAGGCATAGTAGGCCATGCCCTGCCGCTCACGGATGTTGTCGGCCAGGCGGCCGCCAAGCCCGAACTGCCCGAGCACGTTGTTCATCATCCAGTACGCGTAGTATCGCGGATCGTGCCGCCTCACCGTGGTGAATCCGTAGGCGATGTCCGCCTGCGGCTTGCCGGGCATCGCAATCCGCCGCACATGCCTGGACCCGGCCGACGGGGGCGGTAAGTCCACCCGTGGAGGCACAGGGGCCATCCAGCCCTCGAGCTCGAGCGCGGCGCGGGTCAGGGCGTGCGAGGCCGGAACGTCACCGACAATCACCAGCGACAGCGCAGCCGGGACGATCCGTTCGCGATGGAACGAGGTGATGTCTGCGCGGGTGACACGTTCCACCCCGGCAACGGTCCCTTTCGAAGGACGCCCGTAGGGGTGCTTCCCGGTATAGAGGAGCTTCATCACCCCGTCGGCCGCGCGTGCTCCGGGGTTGTCCTCGTTCTGCCGCAACGTGGTGACAGCCTCTGCCCGTCCTTTCTCAATCTCCTCGTCAGGGAACACCGGCCGCCTTACCACGTCGACCAGCAGCGCCAGGATGTCGTCGAAGTCTTCGGAGAGCAGGGTGCACGAGAGCGTCACGGCCTGACGATTCGTCGAGATTTTCAGCGACACGCCGCGGTCGTCGAGCGCTTCGGCAATCTCGTCTGCCTTCCGGCGTTCCGTGCCGCGATCGAGCACGCGCCCCATCAGGTAGGCGAGCCCTTCGAGCCCGTGCGGGTCGAGGAGGCTTCCCGGGCGGAATGCCGCGCTCAGCGTGACGGCAGGGGTCATCGACGTTTCCTGGACCGTCACCACCGCTCCGTTGGGGAGCGTCGTGCGGTGTGGCGACAGCCCCTTGAAAAGCGTCGCACTCATCGGCCGGCATCCAGCGGGTGGAAGGCACCGACGGTGAGGGCAGTGGACCGGAGACGATGCCTGGCAACCTGCCGGACGCGATCGGCGGTAACCATGTCGATGCACTGGTTCAGACGGGGGTAGAAGCCGGGTCCCACCACCGTCTGAAAATAGCCCAGCTGATGCGCGAGGTTGGTGACGCTGTCATCCTCGAAGACCAGACGCGCGCGCAGCTGCCGCTTCGCCCGCGCAACCTCTCGCTCATCGATCCCTTCCAGAGCGGCTGTGTCGAGGGCGGCACGTGCTGCCCCTTCGAGCTCGTCGAGAGGCACCCCTCGCGTGGCCGTGAAGGAGAGGGTGTAGAGGAACGGATCCGCAGTTGCCATCAGGGCGCCGTTGACCTGCGACGCCAGTCCCCGCTCGACCAGGGCCGTGTAGAGAAGCGACTTGCGCTGGGGGGGCGCCACTCGAAAGCTCGACCAGAGATTCAGGCCCTTTGCACCTGTGAGCACCGCGTCCAGCACCAGCATCGGGAAAAAATCGTCCTCCTTTGCGGCCGGCGCGTGCCAGGCGAACTTCAGGTATGCCGTCGTGCCTTGCCGCTCGATGCTGACACGACGCTCCCCCACTTGCGGTGGCTCCGTGACCTGCGGCCTCACGGGGGCAGGGCCCGGGCGGATTCCGCCGAAATGCCGCTCCGCGCGACGAAGCACATCGTCGGTCTCCACGTCGCCGACGATCACCAGGGTGGCGTTCGCCGGAATGTAGTAGCGACGGTAGTGGGCGTACAGATCCTCCCGCGTGATGGCCTGAAGGTCAGGCAGCCAGCCGATCGTCGGGTGCCGGTACGGGTGAGCGCGAAAGGCGGTGGCGGTCACCTCGCTGTCGAGGAGCTGCTCCGGGTCGTTCTCCCCTCCCTGAAGCTCCGAGATGATGACCGTCCGCTCGGATTCGCAGTCCGCCGGGTCGAAGATGCTGCCGTTCATCCGCTCGGCCTCGATGAACAGCATCTGATCCAGGGCCTCCCGGCCTGCGGTCTCCAGATAGGTCGTCTGGTCGATCCAGGTGTAGCCGTTCCAGGTCCCTCCGAACCGCTCCACGATCCCCTTCATCTCCTCTCGGGGAATGCGCGAGGTCCCCTTGAAGTTCATGTGCTCGACCCAGTGGGAGACCCCGGTCAGCCCGGTACTCTCGTCACGCGAGCCCACCCCGTACCAGCACCACACCGACACGAGGGGGACGGTGTGCACCTCCTGAACGAGCACGCGGAGTCCGTTATCGAGGTGCGTCACGTGCAACGGGGGAGGGTCGGTCAGGAGCGCGCCAGAGGTGAAAAGCATCCATTCATTATATAAGGCGGGGGGTCCAAGCTCATCATTACCTGCCGGACACCCGCTACGGACCTCCTTTCTCAGGAGGGCACCTTCTCGTCTGAGGTGAGGGCACTTCTGGAAGGAGGCACCCCGAAGCAAAGCACCTCACGCGCGGCAGGCGGCTCAACGGCGCCGGCGCAGGGATTAGAATGAGCGGATACCCATGGCCGACTGGAAGGACACGCTCAATCTCCCTCGCACCGACTTCCCGATGAAGGCGAACCTGCAGGCCACAGAGCCCCAGACGCTTGCACGCTGGGCGGACATGGGCCTCTACGAGCGCATCAGGGAGGCGCGCGCCGGCCGGCCCAAGTTCGTGCTGCACGACGGCCCACCCTACGCCAACGGCCAGATTCACCTCGGCACCGCCCTCAACAAGATCCTGAAGGACTTCGTCGTGAAGTCGAAGACGATGGCGGGGTTCGACTCCCCATACGTGCCCGGATACGACTGCCACGGGCTGCCGATCGAGTTGAAAGTGGACCGGGAGCTCGGCTCGCGCAAGCGGGACATGAGCGTTGCCGACTTCCGCCGGGCGTGCCGCGGCTACGCCGACCGGTTCATCGGGGTCATGACGGAAGAGTTCCAGCGCCTGGGAATCTTCGGGCAGTGGGATCGTCCGTACCTGACGATGGAGTTCAGGTACCAGGCGAGCATTGCGCGGGCGCTTGGCCGGTTCGTCGAGCAGGGGCTCGTCTTCAAAGGAAAGAAGCCGGTTCACTGGTGCATCCACTGCCGGACGGCGCTCGCCGAGGCCGAAGTGGAGTACGAGGACCACACCTCCCCTTCCATCTACGTGGAGTTTTCGGTTGCGCCGGAAGGTGCGGCTGACCTGGCGGATCGCATTCCCGCACTGGCCGGCCGTGACGTGTCCGTCCTGATCTGGACGACAACCCCCTGGACGATCCCTTCGAACCTGGCAATCGCGTTCCACCCGGAGTTCGACTACGCCGCCTACGACGTGGAGGGGCGGGCGGTGATCGTAGCCGAGGCGCTGGCCCCTGCCGTCGCGGCTGTGGCAGGGCGTACCTTCAGTGAGCCGCTCGCCCGGATGAAGGGAGCCGAGCTCGAGCACATCCGCTTTCAGCATCCGCTCTACGCGCGTCCCTCGGTGGGCGTGCTCGGCGACTACGTCACGCTCGAGACTGGCACGGGCGCGGTCCACACGGCACCGGGGCACGGCTCGGAAGACTTCGCCACCGGCATCCGCTACGGTCTCGAGATCTACGCCCCGGTGGGCCCGGGCGGCCATTTCCTGGACTCTGTGGATCTGTTCGCCGGGCAACGGGTCTTCGAAGCCAACCCCAACGTGGAAGAGGCATTGAAGGCGCGATCCAGGCTCTGGCACCGCTCCGAGTTCCAGCACTCCTACCCGCATTGCTGGCGCTGCCACAACCCGGTGATCTTCCTTGCCACGTCTCAGTGGTTCATCAGGATGGACGGTGAACCGGTGATCGGGGGCAAGACCCTGCGCCAGGCCGGGCTCGATGCAGTGGACCGGGACGTTGCATGGGTGCCCGCGTGGGGACGGGAGCGCATCCACAACATGCTGGCCAACCGGCCGGACTGGTGCATCTCGCGCCAGCGGGCCTGGGGCGTGCCCATTCCCGCTGTGGACTGCACCGCCTGCGGAGAGGCGCTGCTGACGCCGGAGCTCGTCGAGCGTGCGGCCACGGTATTCGACCAGTACGGCGCCGATGCATGGTACGAGCGCGACATCGCCGAATTCCTCCCCCAGGGGCTCACCTGCCCCTCCTGCGCCGGCACGACGTTCGACCGGGAGCGGGACATCCTCGACGTCTGGTTCGATTCCGGCTCGAGCCATGAAGCGGTCCTGCCGTTCCGTGAGGAGCTGACCTGGCCGTCAGACATCTATCTCGAGGGCAGCGATCAGCACCGTGGCTGGTTCCAGAGTTCGCTGCTCGTGGGGCTGGGGACACGCGGCCGTCCGCCCTACCGGGAAGTGCTGACGCACGGGTTCCTCATCGACGTGGACGGACGCAAGATGTCCAAGTCGATTGGCAACACGATCCAGCCCCAGGCAGTCATCAAGGAAAGCGGGGCCGAGACGCTCCGCCTGTGGGTGGCGATGAGCGACTTCCGCGAGGAGCTGCGGGTCGGCAAGCAGATTCTCCAGCGGGTGGTCGAGGCGTATCGGAAGATCAGGAACACCTGCCGCTTCCTGCTGGCCAACCTCTACGATTTCGATCCGGCGCGCGACAGCCTCTCCCCTGCCGAACTGCAGGAGGTCGACAGGTATGCGCTGGCCAGGTACGCGGAGGTCGCACGCGACGTCCTGGACGCCTACGACGCCTACGACTTCCAGACCATCTTCCAGCGCGTCAACGGGCTGGCCACGGTCGATCTCTCCGCGTTCTATGCCGACGTGTCGAAGGATCGGCTCTACACCTTGGCGGCGGGCTCACCGGAACGGCGGTCCGCACAGACGGCGATGTTCGCAATCGCCGACGGTCTGGCACGGCTGCTCGCCCCCATCCTCCCGGTCACCGCTGACGAGATGTGGCGGCACCTTCCGGGGGAGCGCGAAGCCTCGGTCCACCTGGCGGAGTTTCCGTCCCGCCACTCCCTCGAGGTTCTGTCGGATCGCGAGTTGACCTCCCGCTGGGAGCGGCTGATCGCGATTCGCGACGACGTGAACAGGGCGCTCGAGTCGGCAAGGCAGGGAAAGACGATCGGCAATTCCCTCGGGGCGCGGGTGACACTCACGGCAGGGGGAGACACTGCCAGGCTGCTCGAGCCATACGAGCACGACCTGCCGATGCTGTTCATCGTCTCTCAAGCCTCGCTGGAGGCGGCAAGCGCACAGGGTGACGCCCTGGGCATCGACGTGGCCAAGGCGGAGGGGCACAAGTGCGCCCGCTGCTGGCGGATCGTGGACACGGTTTCATCCGATCCCCCGACCGCGGGGCTGTGCGACCGGTGCATCGGTGCGGTGGCGGGCGCACCCGCGGCGGTGCACGACGCATGACGGACCCGGGCGCTTCAGCCCCTGCGGCGATCCGGCAGGTCCGGACTTCCGAGATTGTCACGGTGGTGGCGGTGCTGGTGCTCGATCAGGTCACGAAATCAATGGTGCGGCGGGAACTGCCGCTGCACGAGTCGGTCGAGGTGATTCCCGGGTTCTTCAATCTGACGCACGTTCAGAACACCGGCGCCGCGTTTGGCCTGCTCGGGTCCGCGGAGTTCCCGTACAAAACGGCGGTTATGATTGGGATTGCGCTTCTCGCCCTCGTCGCGATTGCGTCATTCGCCGTGCAGCTCGGACGAGACGAGCGCCTGGCCCGGCTCGGGCTCGCCCTGATCCTCGGCGGTGCGATCGGAAACCTCCTCGACCGCGCCCTTGTCGGCCACGTGGTCGATTTCATAGACGTTTACTGGGGCACGTGGCACTTCTGGGCCTTCAACGTCGCCGATGCGGCCATCAGCGTCGGCGCCGGGCTCGTGCTCCTGGACATGTTCGGCTTGGGACGACAGCATGCATCCGATCCTGTTTGAGATCGGCGGTTTCCCGATCTACACCTACGGCGTCCTGCTCGCAGCCGCCTATCTGCTGGGGCTGCAGCTTGCGCTCGTTCGCGCCAGGGCGCGGGGGCTCGATCAGAACCGGGTCATGGACCTCGGGATCTGGATCATCGTCAGTGCGCTCGTCGGCGCCAAGCTGCTGCTGCTGATTGTCGAGTGGGACACGTACGGGAGGAGCCCGGGGGAGCTGTTCACGCTCGTCCGGTCAGGTGGCGTGTTCTACGGCGGGCTCATCGTGGCCGTGATCGTGGCCCTGTGGTACCTGTGGCGGCACCGCATGCCGGTCTGGACGGTCACCGATGTGTTCGCTCCAGGGATAGCCCTCGGGCACGTCATCGGACGAATGGGCTGTTTCTTCGCCGGCTGCTGCTTCGGGCGGCCTGCGGATGTGCCGTGGGCCGTCACGTTCACCAGCCCGTACGCGGCTGAGAACGTCGGGACCCCCATCAACATCCCGCTGCACCCCACGCAGCTCTATGAGGCCGGAGCCGAGCTCCTGATCCTCGGCCTACTGCTGTTCACCGAACGCAAGGGGCAGCCGTTTCCGGGCAGGACGTTCTGGGGCTATATGCTCCTGTATGCCATCTCGCGCTTCGTCATCGAGATTTACCGGGGGGATCCCCGGGGCCTGGTCGGGGCCTTCTCCACGTCCCAGTTCGTGTCACTCCTGATCATCCCGATCAGTATCATCATGCTCATTCTGCTCGCGCGGCGCCGGCAGCCGGCTCGAAAGGCCGCGGCCGCGCGGCGCGCTGCCTGAGCCATGTCTGCGGGTCCGGAGACGCTGCTCGTCGACGAGGAGCACGACGGCCTCAGACTGGATCATTTCCTCACCGCCATGCTGCCCGGCCATTCACGGTCGGAAATGCAGCGCCTCATAAAGGAGGGTCAGGTCGTCTCCGCGAAGGCGGGCGATACTGCGCCGTCGGCCGTACGTGCGAGCGCGCCGGTCAAGGCGGGCGAACGATACGTCATTACGTTTCCGCCGCCGAAGGAGGCGGTGCCTCAGCCCGAGGCGCTGCCCTTGCGCATCGTCTTCGAGGACCCGGATCTCGTGGTGCTCGACAAGCCGGGGGGGATGGTGGTGCACCCGGGAGCGGGCCACGAGAGCGGCACGCTCGTCAACGCGCTCCTGCACCACGTCTCGGATCTGAGCGGAGTCGGGGGACAGACACGCCCGGGCATCGTGCACCGGCTCGATCGCGGCACGTCCGGTCTGATGGTGGTGGCCAAGCACGACCGCTCCCATCAGGAGCTCGCGAGGCAGTTTCACGACCGGGAAGTCGAGAAGGAATACACCACCCTGGTATGGGGAGTGGTTCAGGCGGGCCGCCGCATCGACGCGGCGATCGGCCGAGACCCGAAGGATCGGCAGAAGATGTCCACGCGTGCCCGCAGGGCGCGGAGCGCCGTGACCCGGGTGGTCTTCGCCAGGCACTTCAAGGGGGTATCGCTGATCAGGGTCGCCCTCTCCACCGGACGGACGCACCAGATCCGGGTGCACCTGAGCGCCATCGGGCATCCCGTCGTGGGGGATCGGATTTACGGCGGCGTCCACCGGCGCGTGGGTGATCCGGTGAGGGCCGTCTTGAGGCTGGAGCGGCCGTTCCTCCATGCCTCGAGGCTCTGCTTTACGCACCCGGCTGACGGCCGGCGCGTGGAGTTCGATTCCCCCCTCCCGCTGGACCTCGAGGCGGTCCTCGAAGAGATCGCCGGGCGCGAGGAAGAACAGAGCGACTACTGAGGGGATCAGATCAGCGTGAGGCCAATCACGGTCTTCATGTCCGTGATCTCGCCGCGGCGGACCATGTCCCGGGCCTCTTTGAGCGTGAAGACGTGGACCTCGATGTCCTCGTCCTCGTCGGCTTCGGCAGCATGTGTGGGGGTGCTGAGGCCGGAGACGCGGAAAAAGAACATCTCTTCGTCGCAATAGCCGGGGGTCGGAAACATCGAGCCGAGCCGGACGACCGTCTCCGGAACCTGACCGATTTCCTCGTGGCACTCACGGCTTGCGGCCGCTTCCGGTGTTTCCCCTTCGTCGACGCTCCCGGCCGGAAGCTCCCAGAGCCAGCGGTTCACCGCGTACCGGTACTGCCGGATCAGGATGACGTGGCCGGGCTCCGGCACCGGAATGATGACGGCCGAGGGGACGTGACGGATCACGTCAACCGTGACCTCGCGTCCGTTCGGCATCCGGACCTCGTCGCGATGGACGTCGAAGACCTGGCCCTTGAAAAGCGGCTCGTGGGTCAGGCGCTCTGGATCCGGCATGCGTTTACTGCAGCGCCTTCTGGATCTCGGCGTCCATGGGAAGCCCGGAGTGGGTCTGGGCCGAGGAGGGCTTCAGGGCAATCTTGAGGACCTCCTCTATGTGCGAGACGTAGTGGATGCGCAGCTCCTGCCGCAGATCCTCGGTCAGGTCTTCCTTGATGTTCTTCTCGTTCTGCCGCGGCAGAATGATCTCCGTAATACCGTGCCTGCGCGCCGCGAGCACCTTTTCCTTGATGCCGCCGACAGGGAGGACCCGTCCGGCCAGCGTAATTTCCCCGGTCATCGCCAGATCGCCGCGAACGGGACGCCGGGTCAGCTCCGAGGCGAGCGCCGCGACCATCGTGACCCCCGCGGA
The DNA here is from genome assembly GCA_013697225.1 of Acidobacteriota bacterium. Classification (GTDB taxonomy): domain Bacteria; phylum Acidobacteriota; class Vicinamibacteria; order Vicinamibacterales; family 2-12-FULL-66-21; genus JACCXG01. The sequence goes on along the minus strand of JACCXG010000334.1, from coordinate 3,982 downwards.
CGGGCCGTCCTTCGGAATGGCGCCGGAGGGGACGTGCAGGTGGAGCTCGGAATCCTTGTAGAAGTTCGGGTCCACGCTGTACCGGGGAGCGTTCGTCCTGAACCAGGAGAGCGCCGTGCGGGCGGACTCCTTCATCACGTCGCCGAGATGCCCCGTCAGCGTGAGCGTGCCGCCGCCGTGCATCCGTGAGGCCTCTACGAACAGGACCTCTCCGCCGGCCGGCGTCCACGCCAGGCCCACCGCAACCCCCGGATCCTTCGTGCGGTTCTCGACCTCTTCGTCGAGGAACGACGGGGCGCCGAGCATCTGCATCACCACGTCCGTGGTGATGACTACGCGGGTTTCGTCCCCTTCCGCACGCCTACGCGCGACCTTTCGGCAGAGGGCGCCGATCTCCCGTTCGAGGTTGCGCACACCCGCCTCCCGGGTGTAGCCGCGAATGACGTTACGGATGGCGGCATCCTCGAACTCCACGTGCTCGGGCGTGAGGCCGTGGTTGGCAATCTGCTTGGCGATCAGGTGCTCGGTGGCGATCTTGAGCTTCTCTTCCTCCGTGTACCCGGCAAGCTCGAGCACCTCCATCCTGTCGCGAAGGGCCGGAGGCACCGGATCGAGCACGTTGGCCGTGGTGAGGAAGAGGACCTCGGAGAGATCGAACGGCACGTCCAGATAGTGGTCGCGGAACGTGTTGTTCTGCTCTGGATCCAGCACCTCGAGCAGGGCAGATGCCGGATCTCCCCTGAAGTCGGAGCCGAGCTTGTCGATTTCGTCGAGGATGAAGACCGGGTTCTTCGATTCGGCCCGGCGCAGCCCCTGGATGACCTGCCCGGGCAGCGCACCGATATAGGTACGGCGATGGCCGCGGATCTCCGCTTCATCACGCATCCCGCCGAGCGACACGCGCACGAACTTCCTGCTGAGGGAGTTCGCGATGGAGCGCGCCAGCGACGTCTTGCCAACCCCGGGGGGCCCGAGGAAGCAGAGGATCGGCCCTCGTACGTCCGGGTTCAGCTTGCGGACGGCCAGATATTCGAGGACGCGGTCCTTCACCTTCTCCAGGCCTGAATGATCCGCGTCGAGCACATCCTTCGTGCGGCGCAGGTCGAGGGAGTCTTCCGTGCGCTTCGACCAGGGAAGGGCAACGATCCAGTCGAGATAGGTGCGCGACACCGTGTATTCGGCCGCCGCAACGGGCATCTTCGACAGCCGGTCGAGTTCCCGCAGCGCCTCTTTCTTGACCGTGTCGGGCATGCCGAGCGCCTCGATTTTGGCGCGGAGCTCCTCGATTTCCTTGGCCTGCTCGTCTCCCTCGCCGAGCTCCTTCTGGATGGCCTTCAACTGCTCGCGAAGGAAATACTCCCGCTGGTTCTTCCCGACTTCCGACTGCACCTGCGACTGAATCTTCGAACCGAGCTCCAGGACCTCGAGCTCCTTGATGAGAATCCGGTTCAGCGCGTCCATCCGGGCCCGGATGTCGAGCGTGGCGAGTATCTCCTGCTTCACCGGGGTGCCAATCGTGGCCAGGCTCGAGGCAATGAAGTCCGCAAGCTTGCCGGGGTCAGCGATGTTGGCGGCCAGGGCCTGGAGATCGTCGGAGAGCAGCGGCGAGAGCGAGACCACCTGCTGGAAGTTGCTCTTGATGTTCCGCTGGAGGGCGTCGATCTCGAGATGATCCTCCTCGCGCAGTTCTTCGTCGGCGACGGTCACGGCCGCCTTCAGATAGGGCCGGCTGTGCGTCAGGCTGTCGAGGCGAATCCGCACCAGTCCCTGCACGATGAGCCGCAAGCTGCCGTCCGGCAGCTTGAACATCTTGTGCACGTGGGTGGCCGTGCCGATCGGGTAGAGATCCTCCTCGGCGGGCTCCTCGATCGAGGCCTCCCGCTGCGTGAAGACGCCGATCATGCGGCCGGATGTGGTGGCTTCGTCAATCAGGCGGACGGACGCCTCGCGGGCCACCGCCAGGGGCATGAAGGAATTCGGGAACAGCACGGTGTCCCTCAGGGGGAGCACCGGCAACTCCGCCGGGACCACCGGCGGGCGATCGCCAATCGAGCTGCTTTCGTCGACGAGGAGCGGCTCGTCCTGATCGCTCATCGCGATCCTCCTGCACAGGCTGCCGTGTCGCGGCAGCCGTGGACATAAGTGTCTCTGGAACGGCACAGGCTCCCCGAGGGCACTCGGTGCCCGCGGGGAGCCTGCGAAATGTAGCACGGGTGGCGGCGAGCGGGCGCCGCCGAGTGTGGGGGCTTACCCCTGCATGTCCAGGAAGAGGGAGGCCGAACCGCGGCGCTGCAGCAGCCGCTCGCGCTGTTGCGCCGTTTCCCGGGCCTCTTCGCAATCCTTGCAGCGCACGGCGAACGGCAGGGCACGGAGCCGGCGTTCGGAAATCTCCTCGCCGCACTCGAAGCAGTAGCCGAATGTCCCCTCGTCGAGCCGGCGCAGCGCTTCGTCGATCTTCGTGAGGGTCTCGGCCTTCATCTGGATAAGGGCGAACTCTATGTCGTCCTGAATGTCCGCTTCCGAGGATTCCGCTGCATCGAGAACACCGTGAGCCGGGCTGTTGGCTCCCTCGCTGCGCACGTCGCGGATCTTCCCCTGCACGGCACTCACGATCTCACGACGACGTTCCTCGAGGATGCTCTTCAGTTCCGAATATCGATCGCGATGCATCTCTCCGCCAGGTACCTTCTTGCTGACCTTCATATGATTCCGCTCCTTCCCTCTCCGCTCGCCCCGGTATCGAATGACAGGGCGTTATGCAATGGTATTGCCAGTTATGAAGCCCATCAGTGTAACGCAGATGGGCTGACCTTGCCAAGCGTCGAATCCGGCCCGCACTTGAGCGTCTGACGCGCTGCTGGCGGTTTAGACGCCAGGCCCTCCCCATCCGGTTCGGCCCCGGCGCGCCCCCGGACTTACTGCAGGAAACGCTTCCCAACCGAGCTATTCGGGACAATCCCGCGGGCGACGAGCCGCTGGCCGTCGCGCTGGCTGCCGGTCCGCAGCCACTTCTCATAGATGCGCAGCACGTCGTTGTTGCTGGAGGCCAAAGCCGTCCGCTCACTGATGTCGGACAGGACATCGCTGAAGGGGACGAACTTGCCGGCGAGCTCGGCGAACACATCCCGAAAGGCGTCCTCCGCCCGGCTGAGGGAGGCATAGGCGTACTCCCCCATCGAGACGTAATAGTCGACATCGACGTGCTTCCGGCGAAAACTGTCGGAGAAGAAACCTGCAGTAAAGAGGGAGAAGTCCCCCAGGCTCCGCAGCCGGGCCCGCCCCTCCGTGCCTCCTGTCTGCATGGCGCGGGCAAAGCGAACCGCCAGCGGCTCGCCGAGCTCCGCGTCCCCGGCACCACGTCGAACGTACTGGCAGAGCAGGTTCACCAGGTAGTACTCGGTGAGGTCCCCCGCCTGAAGGTGCTGGCGCGCAAGCGATGCCTCGACAAGCTCCTTGAAGTATTCGGCGGGTGTCTGCTCCCGCAGGACCTGACGCTCCATGGGACCTCCTCAACTGCCGGGCTCGGCCCGGATGACGCCTCGCACTGCAATGGGTGTACCGGACGTCGAGTTGCTACAATCCGTGTAACTTCTTGCGCATACGCGGGAAACTCTCGGCAGAACCCGCATGGCGGCGTGTCGTAAGGGGGACACCATTGTGGGACACTCGGCGGAAAGAGGGACATTTCTGTGCCGTTGGCCTAGGCCGAGGCAGGGAGTGATACAATTCCCTGTTTGTGCCGCATCGGAAGCTGCCATCCGGGCAGCGGCGGCCTCTTTCCCGCGTCCGGGCGCCCCCGGTCGCGTTCCCTGAAGAGCCATGGCAAAACGTTGCGAAATCTGCGGAAAAGGTCCAGTCGTGGGGCGGAACATCAGCCACGCGCATAACGTCTCCCCCCGGCGGTTCGAGCCCAACCTCCAGCGCGTGCGGGCCCTGATCAATGGCGGGATTCAGCGACTCCGCGTATGCACGCGGTGTCTGC
>JACCXG010000318.1 GCA_013697225.1 Acidobacteriota bacterium | reverse complement strand
GTCGACGCCGACCTTCTTGCGATCTTCCACGACCCCCAGACCTCCGGCGGCCTGCTCGTTGCCGTGGACGAGGCGCATGCTGACGCGGCGCGCTCAGGGCTGCTTGCTTCCGGAGCGGGCGTGCACCCCATCGGCCGGGTGGTGCCCGCCGGGGAATCCCGGTTGCTGTTCCGCTGAAGGCGCGTCTGAACGTGGTATAAATTAGCGTTTGTCTCTCTGCTGACCCCAGCACAAGGGGCCATTGATCGACAGTCGCCGGCTGCGCGGGCATCGGCCGCGATTCGGGATCAGGACGCCCGGGCTGCGAGCATGTCCGTTAGTGAAGCGCACATCACCATGCCGACTCGATTTCCCACCGGCCGAACAGACACAGAATGCACGTGCTCCCGACCGGGTCCGCGCTCCGCGCCCGACCCGGAACCGACGGCGTGCGCCGGCAGGTCATTCAGCGCGCGAAGGGGAGCGCGATGACGCTTCGGTCCTCTGCAAGCCGGTACGCGCGGGCGCTGTTCGATGTCGGTCGAGCCGAGGGACTCGACCTCGATCGGATGGGGGATGAGCTCTCCGGGGTGGCAGCGCTGGTGGCGGGAAATGAGCAACTGGAGCGCGTCCTGGGCAATCCTGCCATTCCAGCATCGCGCAAGCGGGGTGTCGTCGAGGGGCTCCTGGCGCTGAGCCCGGTCAGCCCGGTGGTGTCACGCCTTCTTCTCCTGCTGGCAGACAGGGATCGCCTGGTGCTCCTGCCCGGGCTGGCGGACGCCTACCGCACGCGCCTGCTGGACTTCCACAATGTGGTCCGGGCTGAGATTACCACCGCCGTGCCGATCCCTCCCGACCGCGTGGCGGCACTGCAGGGGGGACTCGCCCGGCTGACGGGCAAAGAGGTGCAGCTCGGGGTCACCGTCGATCCGTCCCTCGTGGGTGGAGCGGTGGCGCGCATCGGCAGCACCGTGTACGACGGCAGCGTGACAACCCAGCTCGAGAAATTGAGGCAGCAGCTGGTGTTGGCGGAAGTCTGACCCTGGATTCACCGTTTGGGGCGTTTGCCTGAGGCCCGCCGGCGAGGACGGGACGAACAGCGAGAAGGATCACTGACAGCAATGGACATCAAGGCCGAAGAGATTTCAAAGGTCATCCGCGACCAGATTGGCAGCTATGCCGTGGACGTGGATGTGGCCGAGGTCGGCACGGTCGTGTCGATTGGCGACGGCATCGCGCGCGTGCACGGCGTGGAGAACACGATGGCCGGCGAGATGCTCGAGTTCCCGCACGGCGTGTTCGGCATCGCGCTGAACCTCGAGGAAGACAGCGTCGGCGTGGTGCTGCTGGGGGAATACACCGCAATCAAGGAGGGTGATCCCGTCAAGCGCACCAACCGCATCATCTCGGTCCCGGTCGGCGAGGCGCTGATCGGCCGCGTGGTGAACGCCCTGGGTCAGCCGATTGACGGGAAGGGGCCGATTGTCTCGAACCAGTCGCGGGAGATCGAGCGCCTGGCCCCGGGCGTGGTCGACCGGTCGCCGGTGAAGGAGCCTCTTCAGACGGGCCTGAAGGCCATCGACACGATGGTGCCGATCGGCCGGGGCCAGCGGGAACTGATCATCGGGGACCGGCAGACCGGCAAGACGGCCGTCGCGGTCGACACGATCATCAACCAGAAGGGGAAGGACGTCATCTGCATCTACAACGCGATCGGACAGAAGCAGTCCACGATCGCCCAGGTGGTGCGGACCCTCGAGGATGCCGGCGCGATGGAGTACACCATCGTGGTGGCCGCCGGAGCATCCGATCCGGCGCCGCTGCTCTACATCAGCCCGTACTCGGCCTGTGCGATGGGCGAGTACTTCCGCGACAGCGGCCGCCATGCGTTGTGCGTGTACGACGACCTGTCGAAGCACGCGCAGGCGTACCGCGAGATTTCGCTGCTGCTCCGCCGGCCTCCCGGGCGTGAGGCGTATCCCGGGGACGTGTTCTACCTGCACTCGCGCCTGCTGGAGCGCGCCGCGAAGTTGCGCAAGGAGCTCGGCGGCGGCTCGCTGACAGCGCTGCCGATCATCGAGACGCAGGCAGGCGACCTGTCGGCATACATCCCGACGAACGTGATCTCCATCACCGACGGGCAGATCTTCCTGGAAAGCGATCTGTTCCATCAGGGGGTGCGTCCGGCCATCAATGTCGGCAACTCGGTGTCGCGCGTCGGCGGGTCGGCGCAGGTCAAGGCCATGCGGCAGGTGGCCGGGTCGCTGCGGCTGGACCTGGCGCAGTACCGCGAGCTCGCGGCGTTCGCGCAGTTCGGCAGCGATCTCGACAAGGCCACCCTGAATCAGCTGAACCGGGGCCGGCGCCTTGTCGAAGTGCTCAAGCAGCCGCAGTATCAGCCGCTCGAAGTCGAGAAGCAGGTCATCATCGTCTACGCGGCCAATACCGGCTATCTCGATGCGGTGCCGGTGGAGCGCCTGCGCGATTACGAGACCGAGCTCCTGCGCTATCTGGAGACACGGCAGTCCGGACTGCTCGCGACGCTTGCGGAGCAGAAGGAGCTGACCGACGGCATCAAGACCGAGCTGAACGCCGCGCTGAAGGAGTTCAGCGAGCAGTTCGCCGCCACGTCACCGGCGGCAGCCTAGCCATGCCTTCCTTGCTGGACATCCGCCGGCGTATCCGCGCGGTGAAGTCGACGCAGCAGATCACCAAGGCCATGAAGATGGTCGCGGCGTCGAAGCTGCGCCGCGCGCAGGACCGGATCCAGCAGGCGCGCCCCTTCGCCGTGCAGATGCAGCGCGTGCTGAACAGCCTGGCCGGACGGGTGGATCCCGCGGCACACCCGCTGCTCGACGAGCGGGCGGAGCCGCGTGCGGGTGGCCGCTCGCTGCTCGTCGTGATCACCGCGGACCGCGGCCTCTGCGGCAGCTTCAACGCCAACGTAATCAAGGTCGCGTCGACCTTCATCGTCGAGCGGCCGGAACGCGAGGTGACGCTGGGGCTGATCGGCCGTCGCGGCCGTGACTACTACGTGAAGCGCGCCTTCGACGTGAGGATCGAGCGGATCAACCTGTTTGCGAAGCTGCAGTTCGATGATGCCCGCGAGATTGCGCGGACGGCCGTCGAGGCGTTCACCGGCGGTGACGTGGACAGCGTGCACCTGGCATACAACGAGTTCCGGTCCGTGCTGTCGCAGCGTGTAGTCGTCCAGCAGCTGCTGCCGATTCCGCGCACCGCGTTCGAGGCTGCGGCGGAGAGCGAGGAGGACCAGCGCGGGGCCACGCTGGACTACCTGTACGAGCCAGCCCCCGAGCAGCTGTTCACGACCCTGCTTCCGAGTTACGTCGAGGTGCAGGTGTACCGCGCGCTGCTCGAGTCGAATGCGGCGTTCTTTGCCGCGCAGATGACGGCGATGGATGCCGCGACGCGCAATTCCGGAGAGATGATCGAGAGCCTCACGCTCTACATGAACAAGGTTCGTCAGGCGGCTATCACCCGGGAGATCATCGAGGTGGTTTCGGGCGCGTCGCAGGCACGGTAGCAGGGCGCCCTGGTACAACGAGGCGCGGGGTTCGACGGGACAATCGACACTATGGCCACAGCAGCATTGACGGAAAAGAAGACCGGGAAGGTCGTTCAGGTCATCGGACCGGTGGTGGACATCGAGTTCGAGGGAGGGCACCTCCCGGCGATCTACAACGCGGTTCGCATCCCTACGAGGGGCTCGGACGGCGTGCTTATCGACGTCGTGTGCGAGGTGGAGCAGCATCTGGGGGAGAACCGGGTGCGCACCGTGGCGATGAAGCCGACCGACGGCATGCGCAGGGGGATGGAGGCGATCGACACGGGCGGGCCGATTTCGATGCCGGTCGGGAGCGCCACGCTCGGGCGGGTCATGAACGTGCTGGGTGAGCCGGTGGACTACCCGGATCGCCCGATTCAATCGACAGAGCGCTGGTCGATCCACCGCTCGGCTCCCTCCCTCGAGGACCAGTCGACCGAGCTGCAGATGTTCGAGACGGGGATCAAGGTCATCGATCTGCTCGAGCCCTACCTGCGGGGGGGGAAGATCGGCCTGTTCGGCGGCGCCGGCGTCGGCAAGACGGTCATCATCCAGGAGCTGATCCACAACGTCGCGATGAAGCACGGCGGCGTGTCGGTCTTTGCCGGGGTCGGCGAGCGCACGCGCGAAGGCAACGACCTGTGGCTCGAGTTCCAGGAAAGCGGCGTCATCAACGTCGACGACCTGGAGAAGTCCCGCGCCGCGCTCGTCTACGGCCAGATGACGGAGCCGCCTGGCGCCCGCCTTCGCGTCGCGCTGAGCGGCCTCACGGTCGCCGAGTACTTCCGCGACGCCGAGGGGAAGGACGTTCTGCTCTTCATCGACAACATCTTCCGTTTCACGCAGGCGGGATCGGAAGTGTCGGCGCTGCTCGGCCGCATGCCGTCCGCGGTCGGTTATCAGCCGACGCTGCTGACGGAGATGGGAGAGCTCCAGGAGCGGATCACCTCAACGAAGAAGGGATCGATCACGTCGGTTCAGGCGATCTACGTTCCGGCCGACGACTACACCGACCCGGCTCCGGCCACGACCTTCGCGCACCTCGACGCCACGACGAACCTGTCGCGCGCCATCGTGGAGCTCGGGATCTACCCGGCTGTCGACCCGCTCGCCTCCACGTCACGCATCCTCGATGCGCGGATAATCGGCGACGAGCACTACAACGTGGCGCGCGCGGTGAAGCAGGTCCTCCAGCGCTACAAGGATCTGCAGGATATCATCGCCATTCTCGGGATCGACGAGCTGTCCGAAGAGGACAAGCTGACGGTCGGTCGCGCGCGCCGGATCCAGCG
>JACCXG010000311.1 GCA_013697225.1 Acidobacteriota bacterium | reverse complement strand
GCGTCCTGGGCGTCCTTCTTGGCGCGGTAGAAGTTCGGTTTCTCGGGAACGAAATCCGGGCCGAACTTCTGGCCGATGTGCTCACGCACCTCGGTGAGCGCCCCCTCGGAGACCCTCGTCGAGTCGGTCCTCATATATGTGATGAGGCCGACCGCCCCCTCGCCCGGCAGCTCGATGCCCTCATAGAGCTGCTGCGCGATGAGCATGGTCTTCTTTACCGGGAATCGGGCCGCCTGCTGGAGCTTGCTCGTGATGAACGGCGGCACCGCGTTCTTCTTGCGCTCCCGGGTCGCAACCGAGGCGACGGTCCATGCGGCACGGCGCAGGTCGGCCAGGGCGGCATCCGCCTCCTCCTGGTTTCCGACCTTGATGGCGCTGCCGTCGCGCTTGAGGAGCTTCGCGTCGAACTCCGGCGGCTGAGCACCAGCCAGACGCGCCGTGATGTGCCAGTACTCCTCCGAGACGAACCTGTCGATCTCCGCTTCGCGGTCGCACACCAGCTTCAGGGCAACCGACTGCACGCGGCCGGCACTCAGCCCGCGGCGCACTTTGTCCCAGAGCAGCGGGCTGATCTTGTACCCGACCAGCCGGTCGAGCACGCGCCGCGCCTGCTGCGCGTCCACCATCTGCTTGTTGATCTCGGTCGGGTGCTCGAGCGCCGCAAGCACTCCCTTCTTCGTGATCTCGTTGAACATCAGCCGGCGGATCTTCTTCTGGTTCCCGCTGCCGAGCTCCTCCGCGATATGCCAGCCGATGGCCTCCCCTTCACGGTCGGGGTCGGTTGCGACGAAAATCTGCTCGGCGTCCTTCGCGGCGTCCTTCAGCTCCTTCAGAACCTTCTTCCGGCTGGCGATCACCTCGTAGGAGGGCTCGAACCCTGCGTCTATCGCGACGCCCAGCTTGCTCTTGGGCAGATCGCGGACGTGCCCCATCGAGGCCAGGACCTTGTAATTCCGGCCGAGATATTTGTTGATGGTCTTCGCCTTTGCCGGCGACTCCACCACGACTAGCGACTTTGCCATAACTTCTGACCTACCTTACGCCCGGAACGGCCCCCCGGGTCAACCGGTAAACAGTTCAGGGCCCAAATCCATTCCCGGCCGGTCTTCCCGCGTTCACAGAAGGCGCACGAATCGTCCGCCCCCTGCCGTGATCACGCCTGCGAGCTCCAGTTCGGTCAACTGCGGCAGCAGCCGCGCCGCATCCTCGGAGGTGGACGCCACGAGCGCCTCCAGGTCGTAAGACTCCCCGAGTTCCATGTACCGCAACAATGGCTGAGATAAAGGCGGACCGGGCACCGCCACGTTGGCGGACGAGCTCAGCCCGAGTTCCTGCAGTATATCGTCGGCACTCTCGACGACCCGGGCGCCGTCCTTCAGGAGCGCATGCGATCCACGGTTCCGCCCCGACAGCACACTGCCTGGCACCGCCATCACCTCCCGCCCCTGTTCCAGCGCGTAGCGCGCCGTAATCAGGGATCCGCTCCGTTCCGACGCTTCGACGATCACGGTGGCGCGCGAGATCCCGCTGATGATCCGGTTTCGCAGCGGAAAGTGCTCCGGAAGTGGCGCCGCGCCCGGCGCAAGCTCAGCGAGCAGAAGCCCGCGATCCGCAATCCGGTCCGCGAGATCGGCATGCTCGGACGGATACACGCGGTCCACGCCGCTTCCGAGGACCGCAACCGTCTGCCCCCCGGCCTCGAGGCATCCCCGGTGGGCTGCCGAGTCGACCCCGCGGGCCAGACCACTGCACACGACGATACCCCGCCCTGCAAGCTCTGCCGCAATTCGCTCTCCGACCTGAAGCGCGTACGGGCTGGCCGCACGCGACCCGACAATTGCCACCGCCGGGGTATCCAGAACCGCCAGGCTGCCCCTGGCCCACAGCACGGGAGGAGGATCCCGCGTACAGGCAAGCAGAGGGGGATACCCGGCCTCGAAACTGGCCGTCGGGTGAATACCCACCGCACTCCCGCGCTCGATGGCACCGTCCGCACGCAGGAGCAGATCGTGGATGGAATCACCCTCGAGGCCCCTGCCCCTGCCGCACGCGGCCCAGAGCAGTTCCAGGAACGGAGCGCCGGCGCCGTGGTCGTGGCGAAGCTGATTGAACGCGAAGGAGACGATGGTGCGGGAGGCGGGGAGCATTGAGGCGGCGACGGCTGTTCGGAGGTCCATGAGGATCCTTTCGAGCGCCCGGCGAGCTGCCCCAAAGACGACGAGGCGCGGCCCGCAGCTGAGCGCAGCTGACGGCCCGACCCCGTGACGCGATTATATAGGTGTCGCGCCGGGATCGTGCGGCACGACCGAAATCCCCCGTATTTCTGAAACTCCTTGCGATGGTTGGATGGCGCCGCTATAGTGAATGGACCACCCATGTCCCCCAGGGTCACCACCATCCTGTTCGCCCTTCTGCTGGTCCCATGCGCTGCCGCAGCCGAAGATCGCGGTTCGGCGAAGAGCCAGGTGGAGTTCGGCATACAGGTGGCGCAGAGCGGGCTCTGGCGTGAAGCGCTGTACCGCTGGGAGCGCGCCGTGGACCTGGACCCCTCATACGCCCCCGCCTGGAACAACCTCGCGGTCGCCTACGAGCAGGCGGGCCAGTTCGACGATGCCCGGAAGGCGTATGAGACGGCGATCAAGCTGGATCCGAAGAACATGCTGATCCGGCAGAACTACGATCTCTTCAAAGAAATCAATGACCGCACCCAGAAACGTCGCGGCGCTCGCTAGCGTCGTGCTGCTGTGCGCCGCGGCAGGGTGCACCAGCTTCTACGAGATCCCTATCGAGACGCCCGTCCAGCCCAAGATGGACACGTCGCCGTTCTCGCGGGTCTTCGTCGCCGGCTTCATCAGCGGCGGCACAGACGACGTGGACGCGAACCTCGAAACCGTTCGGCTGCTGCGCAGCCAGCTCAGAAGCAAGTCGACAATGCGGGTCATCGAAGCCGAGGTGCTGCCGCTGGCCGACCTCGCGCGGGACCACGTCAAGGCCAGTCCGGCGGCCAACGGGAGCGGACCCTCCGTTCCCACCCAGCTGGATCCCCCTCCCGCGCAGGACCCCGCCGCCCCGGTGCCGGGGCTGCCGGTCGAGGCGGAAGGCGCCATCCGCACTGAGAAGGATCTCGAACGGTACCAGGCCATCTTCGCGGACGAAGCGTTCTGGAAGAAGATCGGCGAGGAGCACCAGAGCCCCCTCATCGTGACGGGCACCGTGCTGTTCACCAACACGCAGAGCTCCGGCTTCGTCAATTCCAACAGGGAAGTGATCGACCCGCTTGGCCGCCGCGTCGTTCAGCCGTATCGCGTGTACATGGAACGGAAGGGCTTCATCATAGAGCCCCGGTTCATCTTCATCGACGGCCGGACCGGCGCGGTGCTCTATTCCGACCGGTTCCACGAGGAAATCCTCTACCCGGCACAGCAGAACACCCCCGCGCTTTCGTCCTACTTCGAGCTGATGGACCGGCTGCTCCCGAGCTTCCTCGGTTCGCTGAGCACGCAGCGGATCCGCGGCACGCGCGTCCTGCTCCGGTAAGCCCCGCCGTTTACCGGCGGGCTCCCGGCCGTGTTACCCTAGTTCCTTTGCCGAGAGCAGGTTATGCCCGTCCTACGACCGGGCGGAGGGTTCGAGCGTGTTCGCAATCATTCAGAGCGGCGGCCGTCAGGTGAAGGTCTCGCCAGGCGAGACCATAACGGTTGACCGCATCGACGCGGAAGCCGGGCAGGAAGTCAGCATCGAGCAGGTCCTCGTCCTCGAGAAGGACGGCGGCGAAATCCTCGCGGGCTCCCCCTTCGTGGCCAACGTGCGGGTGATAGGGGTCATCGACGGCGAGTCCCGCGGCCCGAAGATCCGCGTCTTCAAGAAGAAGCGCCGGAAGGGGATGCGCCGCACCAAGGGGCATCGCTCCACCTACACGCGCGTCCGCATCACCGACATCGTCGTCTAGGTCAGCGGTTCGAAGGTACATTCGTCATGGCTACAAAAAAAGGACAGGGCTCTTCCCGTAACGGGCGCGACAGCAACTCGCAGCGGCTCGGCGTCAAGCGCCACGACGGCAACATCGTCACCGGGGGTTCCATCCTGGTGCGCCAGCGCGGGCGGAAGTTCCGTCCGGGGCTGAACGTCGGCCTGGGCAAGGACGACACGCTGTTTGCGAAGATCAACGGCCGCGTGAAGTTCGAGGATCATGGCGCGCGGGGGCGCGTCATCAGCGTGCATCCCGTCGAACAGCCGCAGGCAGTCGAACAGCCGCAGTAGGCCCTCCGCACGAATCAGCGCGCGGACTGCAGCGTGTTCGTCGACGAAGTCCACATCCACGTCGCCGCCGGTCACGGCGGCCGTGGCGCCATGAGTTTCCGGCGCGAGAAATTCGTCCCCAGAGGGGGGCCGGACGGCGGCGACGGCGGCAGCGGCGGTTCCGTGTACGTCACGGCGAGCCCCAACCTCAACACCCTCCTCAATTTCCGATACCAGAAAGAGTTCGCCGCGGGGCGCGGCGGCCACGGCGAGGGGTCCAAGCGGACCGGCCGCAAGGGGGCCGACATCGAGCTCGAGGTCCCCGTCGGTACGGTGCTCTACGAGCAGCAGGGGGATGACCTCGTTCAGATCGCGGACCTCACCGCGGCCGGCGAGCGCGTGCTGCTGGCCAAGGGGGGGATCGGCGGACGGGGCAACGCGCAGTTCGCCACATCGACGAACCGCGCGCCGCGCCGCGCGGAGCCGGGCCTGCCGGGGGAAGAGAAGGATCTGCGGCTGCATTTGAAGCTGCTTGCGGACGTGGGGCTCGTTGGTTTTCCGAACGCGGGGAAGTCCACCGTCATCTCGCGGATCTCCGCCGCGCGCCCGAAGATTGCCGACTATCCGTTCACCACGCTGTCGCCGAACCTGGGGGTGGTGAGCCTCTCGGGCGATCGCACCTTCGTTGTCGCCGACGTGCCCGGCCTGATCGAGGGAGCGCACGCAGGGCAGGGTCTGGGCCACCGCTTCCTGAGCCACCTCGAACGCACCAAGGTGCTGGCGCACATCGTGGACGTCTCGTCGGCCAGCGGCCGGGATGCCGTGGAGGACTTCGACATCATCACCCGCGAGCTGGCGCTTTTCCCGGGACGCGACGCGTCGGGGGAACGGCTGGCGGACAAGCCGGTAATCGTTGTGGGGAACAAGATCGACGCGCTGGACGACCCGGAGCGACTGACCCGGCTCGAGGCGCACGTGCGGGAGCGCGGGATCCCGCTGTTTGCCGTCTCGGCAGCGACAGGTGAAGGGATGGCGCCGCTCCTCGAGGCGATCTGGCGCACGCTCGCGGCCCGCCGCGAAGGGACGACGACGGAGGAGCCGAGGCACGGAACCGCCGTGCACGGAACTGCCCCCGCCGACCGATGAGATCCGGTGGACGCTCCCGCCGCATCGGCGTCCTCGGCGGCACGCTCGATCCAATCCATGTCGGCCATGTCGAGACGGCGCGGGTTGCAACGGCTGCACTCTCCCTGAGCAGCCTCGTGATCCTGCCCTCGCGAGTACCGCCGCACCGGCAGAACGGGCCGTCCGCCTCGCCGTTCCACCGGTTCGCCATGGCCGCGCTCGCGCTGAGCGGCCTGCCGTATGCAACGGTCTCCGACGAAGAGCTCTGCACGGAGGGGCCGTCCTACACCGTGCTGACGCTCGAGCGGTTCGCGGACCGCTGGGGCGAGGGGTCGCAGATTTTCTTCATCACCGGCGCTGACGCGTTTGCAGAAATTGAAACCTGGTATCGGTACCCCGCCGTCCTCGACCTCGCGCACTTTGCTGTCGTCTCCCGGCCGGGGACGCCCGTCCGGAGCCTGGGCGAGCGGCTGCCGACGCTGACGTCGCGCTTCAGGGATCCGCGCGACCGTGACGATCCGTCCGGCAGGCGCTGGATTTATCCGATCGACGCCCCTACACCGGACGTCTCGTCGACCGAGATCCGGCGCCGCCTGCGCGACGGCGAGAGCATCCAGGGAATGGTGCCGGCGGAGGTCGAACTGCACATCCGGCGGCACGGGTTGTACCTCGAAACCACCACGGCAGATCACTTGCAATGAAGACTGACAAGACCACGCGGCGGGCCCCCTCGACATCGAAACGACTGACCGGCGACGTTGGCCGGGCGGTTCGCGCCGCCCTCGACAAGAAAGCCGTCGACGTCGTCGTACTCGACCTTCGGGGGACGCCGGCCTTCACCGATTTCTTCGTGCTGTGTTCGGGAACCAGTCAACGGCAGGTCAAGGCGATCGCGGACGGCATCGAAGAGGCGCTCCGCGCGGCAAAGGTGCGCCCCGCGCACGTCGAGGGATACGACCGCGCCGAATGGATCCTGATGGACTTCTTCACGTTCATCGTGCACGTCTTCACGCCGCAGACCCGGGAGTTCTACTCGCTCGAACGGCTCTGGGGGGATGCGAAGCGGACCGAGGTGCCCGCGCCCGC
>JACCXG010000305.1 GCA_013697225.1 Acidobacteriota bacterium | reverse complement strand
GTACCTACGTGTGCTACCTGATGCTGCGCCGGCCAGAGGAACTGGCGCTCGAGGAGAACCACGTCTCCTGGACCCACATGTACAGGATCATGTTCGTGGCTCAGATCGGCATCGCTCTCGCCTACCTCTGGTAGCACTCTCCCTTCTGCACCCCAGATCCCGGCACCGCTCCGTCGCCGAACCATCTGAGAGACGGCGTTGCGAACGGCAGAGATGTTCAGCGTGCCCGAAGAGACGGGTTGACACAGTGTCCGTTAAGAGGCGAAATAAAAGCGAACACCATGGCGGAACAGAACGCGATGTTCGAGCTCGTGACGCGGGCGCCCACTACAAGAACCCTGGCCCTGAGGATTCGGGAAGAGGGCACGTCTGCCGCCCTGGATCAGGCGCAGCGCCGGGCCGACGCCGCAAGGTACCAGGAAGTGACGTGTCGTTCCGCTCTGAATCGGGTGACCGGGATGCCGTTCAACTGGACCCTCAACCCGTACCGCGGCTGCACGCACGCGTGCCACTACTGCTTTGCCCGCAGGTATCAGACACAGTTCGAGCTGGGGCCGGGGGACGAGTTCTCCTCCGTCATCTTCGTCAAGACCAACCTCGCGGAGATGCTGAGGCGGGAGCTGGATCATCCATCCTGGAGGAGAGAGCAGGTGGCGGTGGGCACGGCCACCGATCCATACCAGCCGATCGAGGGTCACTACAAACTGACGCAGAAGGCACTGGAGCTCCTGCACGCCAGCCGCACTCCCATCGGGCTCGTGACGAAGGGGCCCATGGTCGTTCGCGACGCGGCGCTTCTGGCCGAGATGCATCGCGGAGCCGGAGCCACGGTATACATGAGCGTCCCGACTGTCGACGAGCACGCATGGTCGGCGCTCGAGCCCGGGACCGCGTCTCCCCTCCAGCGACTCCGGGCCGTCCGGCAGCTTCGCGATGCCGGCGTTCACGCCGGTGTGCTCATGGCGCCGCTCGTCCCCGGTTTCATGACGAGCCCGGCGCAGCTCGAGGCGACGATCAAGGCCATTGCGGATCACGGCGCCGCATTCGCCGGAGCAAACCTGATGTACCTGAAGGGAGGTACGAAGGATCACTTCCTCGGGTTCATCGCACGCGAGTTCCCGGACATGCTGGAGGGGTTCGAGAAGCTGTACCCCGGCGCGTACGTGCCGGGCGGATATGCCTCGTCGATCCGCGGGGTCGTTGACACCCTGCAGAAACGCCACGGCCTGTCCCCTCGGGCCAGGGAAAAAGCCGCTCCTCCCGGGTCAGAGGCCAGCAATGACACGAAGGCCGCCCTGGAACAGGCGGCCTTCGTGTGGTGACGATGTGACCGGTTGGGCCAGTCCGATCAGGCGATCGCTGCCAGCCCCGCGTACGCTTCACCGGCGCTGCTCACGTGCACTTCTATACGTCCGTCCGTGACATCAGCCGTGAAGAGCTCGCCTTCGGTCCAGCGCTGGCTGATCGGCAGCTTGATGCGGTCCTCAATCGTGCGCTTCAGGAACCGGGCGCCGTAGGGCAGGCTGTAGCCGTCCTGCACCAGTTGCTCGAGCGCTGCCGGCGTAACACGCAGGCTCCGCTTGCTCTTCTCGAGCGAACGCTCGATTTTATGGATCTGCTGCACGGTGATCTGCCGGACTTCGTCCTTCGTCAGCGGCTGGAAGAGGACGACCTCATCGATCCTGTTCCGGAACTCCGGTGAAAACCGCCGCTCCACCTCCCGCAGGACCTCCCCCTTGATCTGTTCGACTCCCACCTGCTTCGACAGGAACCCGAGCGGATTCGTGAGCTTCCTGAAGAACTCCGACCCGATGTTGGACGTCATGATGACGATGGCATCACTGAGGTAGACGCGCTTTCCGCGGCCGTCTGATATCCAGCCTTCGTCGAACGCCTGCAGGAACAGGTTCAGCATGCTGGGGCTCGCCTTCTCGACCTCGTCGAGCAGGACGACCGAGTAGGGATTGTCTTTCAGCTGGTTCGTCAGCACCCCTCCCCGTTCCGAGCCGACGATGCCGCGCGGCATTCCGATGAGCTTGTCGACCGCCACTGCCCCGTCCTGGTACTCGGACATGTCGACGCGAATCATCTTCTTGTCGTCGCCGAAGAGGAACTGCGCCACCGACTTGGCGAGCTCAGTCTTGCCGACGCCCGTGGGCCCGAGGAACAACAGCACGCCGTCGGGCCTGTCGAAGCCATCCTTCAGCGGCCCCTTGTTCAGGACGAGCCGCCGCGATACCGCGTTGATGGCCTCCCGCTGGCCGATCACCCGGTCGCCAAGCCGCTCCTCGACATTACGGAAGCGGTTGGTCACCTCCCGGAACACCATGTCCTCCGGAATCCGCGCAACCTTCGAGATGACGTTGACGACGTCGCCACCACTCACCTCCCAGCGCTTCCCGATCTCCGCGCGAACGGCGGCGGTGTCGAGCCATCCGATGACCTTGTCCGGAAGCTGGAGGTGCCGCATGTAGCGGGGGGACATCTCCAGCGCCGTCTCGATCGCATCGTCCTTGATCCGGACGGAGTAGTTGCGTTCGAGCCGCGGCCGCAGGTTGTAGAGGATGGTGCGTGTCTGGTCGATTGTCGGTTCGTCGATCTGAACGGTGCGGAATCGTCGCGCCAGCGCCTCGTCTTCCTGGATGAACTCCTTGTACTCGCTGAGCGTCGTTGCACCGACGATACGGACCTCGCCGCGGGCGAGCACCGATTTGAAGACGTTTGCAGCGTCAGAGGGAGCTCCAAGTGCGGAGCCGGCGCCAATCATCGTGTGCACCTCGTCGATGAACAGGATGAGGCTGGGGCGCTCCTTGATTTCGCGGATCACGTTCTGGATGCGGTCCTCGAACATCCCGCGCAGCATGGTCCCGGCAACCATCGTGTTCATCTGCAGGTTCACGATCTGGCAGTCGCGGAGCCTCACAGGGACACGGTCGGGCTCGAATTCGATCCGCCGCGCCAGGCCCTCGGCGATGGCGGTCTTCCCTACCCCCGGTTCGCCGAGCAGGAGGACGGAGTTGGCGCGCTCGCGGTGGCAGAGGATCTCGAGCACCTGGTCCATCTCGGCATCGCGGCCGAAGACCGGGGGGATCTTGTCCTGCCTGGCAAGCTGGTTCAGGTTGGTGGCGAAGTGCTTCAGGAACGGCGGCAGCTCGAACCGCTTCTTCAGCCGTTCCTCACGCAGCTCGTGATCCCGCATGCGGGTGGCGAGCCGGGAAACGAGCGCCTCCGGCTCGATCCCGTGGCGCCTGATGATCGAGACCGGGATCCCCTGGGTCTCTTCGAAGATGGCGGAGAACAGGTCGGTCGCCTCGACCGTGTGCCGGCCCGATCGGCTCGCGTGCAGCAAGGCGAGCTTGAACAGCAGTTTCGTCGAGGGGGCCACGCGGAGCTCCCGCCCCGGAACGCTGGGCAGCAGCCGCAGGTGCTCCTCGAGGGCCTGCAGGATCTCGTGCGGGTTCAGGTTCAGATCCCGCATCACCTGGCCGAACATGTCCCACTCCACCTGGGCAAAGCCGAGGCAGACATGTTCGTTCGTCAGCAGCGCATGCTCGCGGCGCCTCGCCTCGTCGAGTGCACGGTCCACGACGCGTTCCGCTGAGTCAGCCA
>JACCXG010000299.1 GCA_013697225.1 Acidobacteriota bacterium | reverse complement strand
CCGGAAGACCGCTTCTGGGCAGCGCGGATCGTGGCAGCCTTCAGCCCTGACGCTGTCGCGGAGATCGTCCGCACTGCCCGGTACTCCGACCCTCGGGCGACCGACTACCTGACAGAAACGCTGCTGGAGCGCAGGCGGAAGGTGCTCGAGAGGTGGCTCAACGGAACCAACCCGCTCGTCGACGTGGCGCTGAGCACGACGGGGGAGTTGACCTTTGCGAACGCGGCGGAGAAGGCCGGTGTCGCGACAGCCGCTGACCGCTACGCCGTGCAGTGGTCCGCTTTCGACAACGCCACCTCCACGCACCGTGAGGCAGGTGAAGAACAGACTGTTCGGACACCGGTGTCGCGGGCGCCAGAGTCGCTTCTCAACGCCCGGCCTGAGTACATCGCGGTACGGCTCCTGGCCTTCCACGCAGACCACCCCTCCTGGTCGAACCCGCTGATGGTGTACTTCCGCCGGGCCGGGGACGGGTGGACCCTCGTGGGGGTCGAACGGAATCCGTGACCCGCCGGGTCCTGCTGACCGGCGCCGTGCTGGCGCTCCTCTCGTCGGTATTCGCGTTCAGGGCGTCCAGCCGGATGCCGGATTTCGAGGTCTACTGGCGCTCGGGTGCACGGGCGGCGGCCGCCGAGCCGCTCTATCGGACGGAGGACGAGCACTACCAGCTGAAGTACCTGCCCGCCTTTGCCGTCCTGGCCATCCCGGCAGCCGCCCTTCCGCTGCCGGCCGCGAAAGCCCTCTGGTTCACCGCCTCGGCCGTGCTGCTGGGAGCCGTGCTCGCGCTGAGCCTGGGATCTCTGCGGGTGCGGCACAAGCCAGGCTGGCTTCTCGTCACCCTGACCCTGCTCACGATGGCGAAGTTCTACGGTCATGAGCTCGTTCTCGGTCAGGTGAACCTGCTCTTCGTCGTGGTGATCCTGGCCGCCCTCGGGCTGCTCCTGCGGACGCAGGAGGCGGCATCCGGGGCCATGGTCGCCCTGGCGATCATCATCAAGCCTTACGCGATCATCTTCCTCCCGTGGCTGTTTGCCCGCCGCGCACCCGTCGCGCTGGCGTGGGCCTTCGTGGGTCTGGCGGCAGCACTAGCCCTTCCAGCGGCGATCTACGGGCTTTCCGGGACGGTGTCACTCCATCAGGAGTGGTGGCACACCGTCACCACGTCCACGGCCCCAAACCTGCTCAACGCCGACAACGTGTCGCTTGCGGCGATGTACGCCAAGTGGCTGGGACCGGGCCCGCTCGCGACGCGCCTCACCCTGCTCACCGCGGCTGCGCTGCTCGCTGCGGCGGCACTGGTCGTCGTACGGCGGCGAGGGGTGGAGTCTCCTGACGCGCTGGAAGTCGCCCTGCTGCTGACCCTGATCCCGCTGCTCTCCCCGCAGGGTTGGGATTACGTATTCCTTATTTCCACGCCAGCCGTCATGTACTTGATCAATCATGAAGCTCAGCTCCCCCCGGCGATCAGGGCCGGAACCATCGCCGCACTCCTCGTCATCGCCTTCAGCCTCTACGACGTGCTGGGTCGGGAGGCCTACGGCACCTTCATGGCGCTCTCGGTGATCAGCGTCTGCTACCTGGTGGTCCTCGCCGGGCTGGTGACGCTGAGGCTGCGCGGGCTGGCCTGATATCATCCGGCCATGCACCGCGCGGCGCTGCTGGCCCTTGTTCTCCTCTGGCCCAGCCCCCCGCCGGCCGGAGTCGACAAGCCGGACATGTCCCTCACACATCAGGAACTGTCCGGGCTGGAGGGGGTGGAAGGATCCGGCCCTTACGCACCTGGTGTCCCGCTTGCGCTCGCCCAGGAGCGGGTGCGCCGTGTGAGCGACCTGCGGTATCGCCTTCACTTCACGATCCCGGCCTCCAGGGAAACACCGGTGGCTGGAACCGTCACCCTGCGCTTCAGGCTGTCGGATGCCTCTCGCCCGCTGGCGCTCGACTTCGCTGGCCCGTCAGACAGTCTCCGAGGAGCTCGAATTCACGGCAAACCCGCGAACGTCACCGTCGTCCAGGAGCATGTGATCCTCCCTTCAGATGCTCTGCGCGAGGGAGAGAACGAGGTCCAGTTCCAGTTCCAGTCGAGCGACCTTCCGCTGAACCGGACGGCAGACTTCATGTACTCGCTGTTCGTTCCCGCCCGGGCGCGCCTGGCATTTCCCTGTTTCGACCAGCCCGATCTGAAGGGGCGTTACACGCTTTCGCTGGACGTGCCACGTGGCTGGGAAGCGCTCTCGAACGGCCAGGAACGCGCCAGGACGGACACAACGAACGGGGCCCGCCTGGAGTTCGAGGAGACGAAGCCCATCTCAACCTACCTCTTTGCCTTCGCTGCCGGCCGTTTCGAGGTAGAGCGGGCGGAGCGGAACGGGCGGACGTTCCGGATGCTCCACCGGGAGACCGATGCCGCAAAGGTCGCACGCAACCGCGACAGGGTCTTCGACCTGCATGCGTCGGCCCTGGCATGGATGGAGGAGTACACCGGTATTCCGTACCCGTTCGAGAAGTTCGAGCTCCTGCTGGTCCCTTCGTTCCAGTTCGGTGGGATGGAGCACCCCGGGGCGATTTACTACAACGCTTCGGCGCTGCTCCTCGACCCGTCTGCCACGCAGAACCAGCACCTCGGGCGCGCGAGCCTCATCGCACACGAAACGGCGCACATGTGGTTCGGTGATCTGGTCACGATGACCTGGTTCACCGATGTCTGGATGAAGGAGGTCTTCGCCAATTTCATGGCCGCGAAGATCGTGAACCCCTCGTTTCCGGAGATCAATCACGACCTGCGGTTCCTGTACGCGCACTACCCCACGGCCTACGAGGTGGACCGCACGGCAGGCAGCAATCCCATCCGGCAGCCGCTGGACAACCTGAACGAGGCAGGCAGCCTGTACGGGGCGATCATCTACCAGAAGGCGCCGATTGTGATGCGGCAGCTCGAGCGGATCCTGGGCCCCGACGTGCTGCGCGATGGACTGCGCGAGTATCTGAAAGCTCATGCCTACGGCAACGCCGCCTGGCCTGATTTGATTCGTCTGCTCGACCCCCGCACCCCGGAAGATCTCCCCGTGTGGAGCCGGGCGTGGGTGGAAGAATCGGGCCGGCCGGTGATAACGACCACCGCTGTAGCCCCCGACGGGGACGGGCTGACAATACGCCTCGAGCAGCATGACCCCGCGGCGGCGCGAAGTCTTACGTGGTCGCAACACCTGGAGGTGGCCCTCGGCCAGCATCACGGCATGCAGACCGTGAGCGTGCCGCTCAGGTCCCGGCATGCGGCGGTCACGCTGCGGCACTTCGGGGCGGACCCGCCGCTGTACGTATTACCAACGGGCGGCGGAATTGGTTACGGAGAATTCATCCTCGACGCCCGCTCGCGCGACCACCTGTCCACCCGGCTGCACGAGGTGCCTGACGCGCTGACTCGTGGATCGGCGCTGGTGGTGCTGTGGGAGGAAATGCTCGGCGCGCGGCTCCCGCCGGAGAAGCTGTTCGCGCTCCTCCTCGCTGCTCTGCCGCACGAGTCCGACGAGCTGAACGTTCAGCGGATGCTGTCATATGCCGTGCAGGCGTTCTGGGTCTTCCTGCCGGATGACGTGCGGGAGGGGCGCGCTGCGGAGTTCGACGGCCTGTTGAGAGCCGGCCTCGAGGCCGCGCCATCATCGAGCCTCACGTCAGCGTGGTTCAACGCCTTGCGCGATACGTCCAGCGTGCCGGCGACTCTTGCGTGGCTGGAGGAGGTCTGGAACGGCACGAGGGTCGTGCCAGGCTTGACCCTGGCGGAGCCAGACTACATCACGCTGGCCA
>JACCXG010000279.1 GCA_013697225.1 Acidobacteriota bacterium | reverse complement strand
CTTGCCGTCCCGGAGCACCGAGAGTGACGCGCTGCTGCCGGGCATCAGCCCGGCGATGTGGTTCCGGAGCACGTTGCCGTCCCTCACCTCCTGTCCGTTGATCCCGGTGATGACGTCCCCACGGCGCAGCCCTCCCTTTTCCGCCGGGCTGCCGGCCTGCACCGCGCTCACCAGGGCGCCACGCACCTGCTCGAGGCCGAGGCTGCGGGCGATGTCGGAGGTCACGGGCTGAATCGTCACACCCAGCATGCCGCGGCGGACTGTGCCATGGTCGATGAGCTGCGTCATGACGTTGCGGGCCATGTTCGCCGGGATGGCAAAGCCGATCCCGATGTTGCCGCCGGAGGGCGAGAGGATCTGCGAGTTGATCCCGATGAGCTCCCCCCGTGTGTTGATGAGCGCGCCTCCGGAGTTTCCGCGGTTGATGGATGCGTCGGTCTGGATGAAGTCCTCGAAGGAATCACCCGAGCCCGTCGAGCGCCCCGTGGCACTCACGATTCCCATCGTCACCGTCTGCCCGACGCCGAGCGGGTTGCCCAGCGCAAGCACCACATCGCCGACGCGGACCGCATCCGAGTCTCCGAGGGTCAGCGTCTTCAGGCCCGTCCCGTCAATTTTCAGCACCGCGAGATCGCTTGCGGCATCGGAGCCGACGACCTCGGCGGCAAAGCTGCGCCCGTCGGTCAGCTCCACGGTGACCCCTTCCGCGCCATCGATGACGTGATGGTTCGTCAGGATATGCCCGTCGGCGCGCACCAGCACGCCCGAGCCCATGCCACCCTGGCGCCGTTCAGGCGCCTGGGGCGGCCGCTGGCCGAAGCGCTCGCCGAAGAACTCGCGGAACAGCGGGTGGTCCGGCACCTGGCCGCTCACCGGCGTCACCCGGCGCGTTGCGCGGATGGTCACGACTGCCGGTGCGGTTTCCTCGATGGCCGCGGCGTAGGAATCGACCCCGCCACCAATCGTTCGTGCCGCCGCGGTGGCCGGCGCTGCCGGGGCAGCCGCTGCCGGGGTCACTGCCGCCGCCGTGCTCCTTGCGTCGATCCCGGCAACGCCCCAGCCGATAAGGGAGCCGGTCAGCAGGAGTGCACTCGCAACGAGTGCGCCCCGTCCCGGACGGCGCCCGGCCTGATGAGTGTTCTCGTGTCCGATCTGTTCAGAGTGCATGCTGCAATCTCCCTGCTCCTGTGAATCGTGTCCTTCTCATCGGCCGCTGCGGGCATTCAACCCGGCGGCTTCTTTACGATACGGAGCGGGGATTACTGGCGCATGTCTGGTGCATTACAAGGCTGACATGTGAAGGCGCACCTCGAAGCGGGAGCCCGCGCCCGGGGCTGACGTGGCGGACACGCTCCCGCCATGAGCCTCGACGACAGCCTTGACGAGGCTCAGCCCCAGGCCGAGCCCCCGTTCGGAGCGGCTGCGGTCGCCTCTATAGAGGCGGTCCCAGATATGGGGCAGGTCCTCCGGCCCGATACCCGCCCCGGAGTCAGTAACGGTCAGGACCACGTCGGCCCCCTCCGGCCTGCCGGCGATCTCGATGCGGTTCCCCACCGGCGTGTATTTCACCGCGTTGTCCAGGAGGTTGGCCAGGACCTGCCTCATGCGATTCCGGTCCACGTCGGCAAAGAGCGGTGCGGCGAGCGTCACCGAAAGGGTGAGCCCCCGCGCGTCCGCCATGTCCTCGTAGAGGTCGATTGCGTCCTTGACCACCTCCGCCAGATCGGTGCGCTCGAGCGACAGCGCCATCGTGCCGGTCTCCGCCTCGGAGATGTCCATCAGGGTGCTGAGCATTGCGGAGACGCGGTCGGCTTCCTCGAGCGCGTCGGCAAGCGCCTCCCGCAGCACGTGCGGGTCGTTCGAGCCCAGGGCCTCTTCCGCAACCGCACGGAGGCGGGTCAGAGGCGTGCGGAGGTCGTGCGCCACATTGTCGAGCGCCCCCCGCATGCCGGTGAGCACCGCGTCGATCCGGTCGAGCATGGCATTCACCAGCACGCCCAGCTCTCCGAGGGCGTCCGGATCGACCTGGGTTGGAACACGCGCATCCGTGCGCCCCGTCCGCATGATCTGCCGCACCGTCTGGGACAGCGTGCGCACGGGGCCGAGTGCCGACCAGGTCAGCACGGCGCCGCCCGCCAGCCCGATGAGGACGATGGTGGCGAAGTTGAGCAGCAGGACACGGCGGAACCGCGCGAGCAGCTCACGCCGGCGCTCCGTGCTCTGTCCGACCTGGAACAGCGTGCCGTCGCGCAGGCGCACGGATGCGACCTCGAGCTCCGGGCCTTCTTCGCCCGACTGCAGCGTCGCCCAGCGCTGCTGTCCGCTGAGCGGCGGCGTGGCCAGCTGCGACGGGTCGAACCGGCTCCACGCCTCGGGCATGCTGATGAGGATGACGTTCTGCCCGGCGCCGACTGCCCTCACGAACAGCGGCCCCTGCGCTGCCGCCTGTGTCCGCTGCATCTCTGCATAGAGGGCGTCCACGCCCCCCCGGGAATAGGCGCCGACATACTGGATCAGCGTGGTCTGGATGATTTCGCGGTCGTACTGCCGCAAAGAGGCGGCCAGCAGCAGGTAAGTGATGCCAATCAGCGCGAGCGCGCTCCCGATGAACACCGCCGCATACCAGAGGGCGATCCGCAGGCCGAGGGTGTGGCGGAGGCGCTCACGCCACCTGGAGAACATAGCCGATGCCGCGAACGGTCTGAATCAGTTTCGGCTCGAAATGCTTGTCCACCTTTTCCCGCAGGCGGAAGACCAGCACGTCCACGACGTTCGTGCGTGGATCGAAACTGTAGTCCCAGACATGGGAGAGAATCATCGTCTTCGACACCACTCGCCCGGTGCTGCGCATGAGATACTCGAGCAGCGCGAACTCGCGGGGCCGCAATGGCTCGAGCTCACGGCCGGCGCGCGTGGTACGGCGCGAGAGCAGGTCAAGTGTCAGATCACCGACGGTCAGCTGGCTGGCCGCGGGGGTTCCGGTCGCGCGGCGGATGAGCGCCTGCACGCGGGCCAGGAGTTCCGGGAAAGCGAACGGTTTGGTCAGGTAGTCGTCGCCGCCAAGCTCGAGCCCGCGCACCCGATCGTCGATGCTGTGCCTTGCACTGAGGATCAGCACGGGCGTCCGCACCTGGCGTTCCCTCAGCGTCTGGATCAGGGACAGCCCATCGCGCTTCGGCAGCATCAGATCGATGACGGCCACGTCGTAGTCTCCCGCGAGCGCGAGCTGGAGACCGGCCTCGCCGTCCGGCGCCTGGTCCACCGAAAAAGCCGCTTCCCTCAAGCCCCTCGCCACGAAATCCGCGATGGTCGCGTCGTCTTCGACGAGGAGCGCCCTCATGGCCCGGCGGTGGCTGCACGCCGGGGCTGCGGAGTGGAGGCGGCCGTTCTGGTTTCCGCGTACCGCCGCTCCACCATCGTGCGGGCGTGGGTAAGATGCTCGGCCACCGCCGACCGCGTCCGGGAGCGCACGACGCCGCGCTTCACGGCACCGAAGACACCCCCCAGCGCGTTTATCCGTGAGCGGTTGATGTAAAGCAGGTAACAGGCCTCCTTTCCGACGGTGGCATCCTGGAGGAGGAGTGTGAGCCCCAGGGACGCGTCAAAGTAGTGGCTTCCGTATATCTGTCTCGAGCCTACCGCCGTCACCACCGGCGGGCTGTTCACCGGTGCGAACGCGAGGTGGGTCACGCTGATGACCCGTTCGAGCCCGACCTTCTCCTGCGACCAGTAGATGAGGTCGTCCACTCCGGCAGCCGGTGAAGAAGGGAAGTTCAGGATGTGCCGGTACAGCGACGGGAACTTGTGCAGGTGGGTCGGAGGATCGGCGACCATCGCCTTGAATTCGGTGGCGGCGGAGAGTGGGTGCCGCCTGTCGTGGTACTCCATGAGCCCGCTCCCGCCGCTGGTGCGGTACTCGTTGACGAGGTCCACCAGCACCTGGCGCATCACGGCATTGGCCCCCTCAGCCGCGGCGCCATTCCACTGCACGCGCTCGGCGAATTGCGCGATCGCCGTGCGTGAGAGTTGCACGGGGCAGGAGTGCACGCGGCAGTCCCGCAGCCCGGTCAGATCGTCAGGCGGAAGGGTGAGCCCCGCCACGTCTTCCATCCTTGCCGGGTTGCTGAACGTGCCAATCTGCAGCACGGCCTCGCTTCGCTTGAATCCGACGATGTCCTTGAGCTGGTCGATGTAGAAGGCCGGCGGCACCTGCAGCTTGACGACTCCCGCAGTGGCGATCTCCCGCCCGTCGGATACTGGAAGCGAACGCGTCAACGAGCCCCGGCGATCGACTTCGCGGAGATCCAGTGCGCCGAGCCCGAGACTGCTCACAAAGGCCTGTGCGGTGACCGGTTCCTCGGCCGCTGACACGCCTGCGGGAACGGTTCGAGCCCCCGCAGTCGCCAGGAGGACGACCACCAGCGACGCCAGAGGGAGAGGACGAGTCATCACTCCTTGAAGTGCCGGTCGGGCAGGGGCTCCGAGCCGGTGGGCGCCCGCTCGTCGACACGCGGAATGTCGATTGTCACCTGGCGTGCCGAGTCGTCGCGTTCGACCTCGTCACGCTCCGACTGCCGCGTCGTCCCTTCCGGGACGACAACGGCGTCCGGACCGATGCGGATGTCAGCCCCTGGGCGCACCTGCGAACGTTTGGTGCGGAGGCCGCCGAAATCACTGGACGCTACTTCGAGCGCGTCGAAGGCGCCGGTCTGCCCATCAACGAGGAGATCGCTGATTTCTCCAAGACGATGGCCCGTGGCGGTGACGACGGGACGGCCCTTCAACGTGCTCGAACGGGTGGCCCGGACGCCGGAGTCCTTCCACTCACGTGCCCCGATGATGCCGGCCTGCGAACGCACGAGCACCGTGTCGCCACCGAGCGTGGTCACGTGGTCGAAGGGCAGCACGTGCTCCTTGCCCAGCATCCCTCCGCTGATGACCAGCCCCACGAGGCGAACGTTCTCGTCGTCCAACAGGGCATCCGAGATGTTCCCGAGCTTGTCGCCGCTCTCGACCGAGATGACAGGTTTGCCGATGAGAGCCTTTACACTGTGCACGACCGTCCTCCTTCTTGTTGCTGAAAGTGCGTCCTCATCCCTCCGGGAGATCGGAGAAAGACTCACCCTCTTGCTCGTCGAGCCCGTACAAATCCTCGCGGAAGTGCACCAGTCCCTCGTCCACGAACGCCGTGAAGTATGTCAGATGTACCGGAACCCGCGCCGAAAGCGGCACGACCTGCCGCCTCCCCTCGTCCATGGCCGCGGTGATCGTGTCGGGCGACCAGGCGGGGGCATCACGCAGGAGGAAATCCGCGAGCGCGACCGGATCTTCGACCCGGACGCAGCCGGCGCTGAATGCGCGCACAGGTCGATCGAACAGGGCAGGCGCTGGAGTATCGTGCAGGTACACGCTGTAGCTGTTCGGGAACATGAACTTCACCAGACCGAGGGAGTTGTGCCGTCCGGGCCGCTGGCGCAGCCGGTACGGGAAGTCGTCAGCGACCGCTTCCCAGTCGATCGTGTCCGGGTCCACCAGCTGCGGCGGGCGGGTCCAGCCCTCGATGACGTCGAAGCGCTGTCTGCGCAGGTAGTCAGGATCGGCGACGATCTTCGGCACCAGCTGCCTCCGCGTGATGCTGTCGGGAACGTTCCAGTACGGCCGGAATTCCAGATAGGAGATCTCGTCGCTCATGACGGGCGTCGGCGTGTGCGGGCGCCCGGTGACCACGCGCATGGTCAACGCCCGCTCGCGCCCATCCACCGCCTGCAGACTGAATCCGGGAATGTTGACCCGCACGTGCGTGTTTCCCAGGTCGTCCGGCAGGCGCCTCCACCGATCCATGTTCAGCGCGATTTGTGCGATGCGCCCTTCCACAGGCATGTTGAGCGCGGCAATCGTCCTCGGTCCGACCACGCCATCCACCGTCAGCCCGTGCCGCGCCTGAAACGACCGGACCGCCTTTTCGAGGACCTCGCCGTACTCGAGCGGAAGACCGCCGTCCGGCCCGCACTGCCCTGGGCCGCCGGCGAGCTCCCCCGTCGCCGCCAGCCGCTTGCACAGCAGGTGCAGGACTTCCGGGTCGGCCGGATCCCCTTCCCGTTCCCGTTCCCGTTCCCGAACCAGCAACACCCCTCGAGGAAGAGGAACAGGAAGCCATCCTCCCGCTTCGGCTGCGGAGCGATACTGCCGCAGCGCCTCGCGCAAGTGGCGGTATTCAGCGTGTCGGGGTTCAAGGAGCGAGAACACCTCCCGTGTCGAAGTCGCATCCCGCGCAGCGGCCAGCGTGCCGATGACGTCGATGTCTCGCGCGGAGTCCCCTGCGATGCCGCGGGCAAGATCCGATGCGAAGCGGAGCAGGACGGCTGTCAACTGCACATCGCGGGCGAGAGGGTCATCGGCCGACGAGGGACTCTCTGCCAGACGACGGGCCCACCGCTCCGAATCGTAGTCCGCAGCCCGCAGCCCATCGTCTGCCGCCGCAAGCATGCGGGTCACCAGCATGCGCGCGGCCTGCCGTCCTTCATGGTGCATCCAGGCAGGCTGGTGCCCCAGACGGCTGTAGAACTCGTCGACCGCCGACCAGTCCGTAGTCGACGCGCCCCCCTTCAGCTCCGATATGACCGCCTGAACGGCAGGCGCAAACGGTGATGGCGCTAGGACGCCGGGGAACTGCTCCGCGACGTTCCCCCCTGCCACTCCGGCCTCACCGCGACTCAAGGTCCAACCGGACGCAGGCGCCAGACACGTCAAGCACGCCAGCACTACAATAAAGGCGAAGGGTGTCGGCCCTGTTCTCATCAGAATGCAATCGTGCGAATCCCGTGCCACCGGCTGGACCGCAGGAGCAGCACGGGTATGCGATGCATAGTCAGGACAATGTTGGTGTCGTGCGGTGTCGTACTGCTGGCGACCGGAGCCAGTCGGCGATTGAGCAGGAGAAGGGACGATGCTCGCGCAATTGTCGGTGCTGCTGATTGACGAGAACGAGGACGAACGGGAACTCTATGCGGCCGGGTTGCCTGGCTATGGCTTCCGAGTCCGGTGTCTGCCCTCGCTGTACGGGCTCGAGCAAGCGGTGGAGGAGGGGCGGCAAACGGGTGTGCGGCGTGCGTCGTGAACCCTACGCGCCGGACACGCTGGCCTCCATCCTCCGGGCCGTGGTGAGTGGCGAGCGGGGGATGGTGATCAAGCGTCCTGAGGAGTCCTCCGCAGAGGCGGGGCAGGGATG
>JACCXG010000268.1 GCA_013697225.1 Acidobacteriota bacterium | reverse complement strand
TCGAAGACTTGCCTCCGGCCCTCCTGGGGGGCTATCAGGAGGTTATCGCACCTGCGCTGCTTGGCAGGGAAACCATGCGCGAGTGGGGGAGCCGGTACGCGCGGCTGGTGCTCGAGCGATGCGAGCGCAACAAGCGGCGTGCGTGTCGTGAACTGGGCATCTCGTACCACACCCTGCAGGGGTACCTGCGATATCGCCCGAAGCGCCAGGGTGCCGCGGGATCCGAACTGCCGTGAGAGACGCACGTGAGCACGCGCTTCACACCTCGCACGTTGCGATGAGCGCGGGCACGCAGGCCCGCGGACAGGACGACCGTGTACTGGGGTGACATGGCGGGACTGTTTCGAAACACCCGGGGGAGGCGCGCACAGGCGCGTGGGCGTTGAAGATTGAGGACGCTCAAGAGCGTTCAGCCGGCGGGCAGCCCGTTCGCTCCCGCGAAGCACGGAACGACGAGCGGCTGGTTTTCCGAGACGCGGGCGTTGCGGTGCGGGTGGTCTCGGTGGTCATCCGGCAACCGAACACAAGAACGTGGGGTGCGTGAGGAATGAGCAGCGGGGTCGCTGTGCCGGGTGCCTCCGGCAAATTGTTCCGGAAGGGCAGGGCGGCCGTGAGGGCCGAAGGGGTCGCAGTGCCGGGTCTCCACGATCCCAGCAAGGGATCGATGATGGAGGTGTCAGATGGGAGTTTTGGCACGGCGAGGCGCCACCAGCATTCTGGTGGGAGTGTTCATGATCGGACTGCCGCACGTGGCGGAGTCCAGGCCGTCTGCCGCACAGGCCCAGAAGCCGGCGGCGCAAGGGGGACGCAGACCGACGATCACAGGGGGGCAGGACGGCAAGTCCGCATGGATGGTGGCCGGATACAGACAGCTGCAGGTGCGGAAACGGTCGTTCCGTGAGCCACAGCAAATCGTCACGGAGCTCCGCGCCGGATCCGATGTCGTCAACCTCACGGTATCGCCGGAAGCGGTCACCGTCACGCGCAACGGCCGCACCATCGTCATTGACTCGGCCCAGGCGATGGAATCACTTCAGCAGCTCCTGGGCGGGTCTGCCGCGGTGTTCGCGACCAAGATGTTGCTGTCCGAGCTCGAGGCGGAAAGCGACCTCGAGGCGCCGGAGATGTCACTGCTGTCGGTCGCGGCCTTCGTGGCGTCGCTCGTCGGCGACATCGAGGCCCCCCGGCGGCTGTCCGACCGGTTCGTCGCGAAGCATCGCGGCTTGCTGCGGCAGATCGGCGGCGGAGGCAACGGGTCCTGCTGGTCGAGTTACACCGTCGAGCTCACCGGGGCATGGGGCGAGCTGCAGACCTGTATGGATGAGTCCAGGGACGACCCTTGGTGGTGGGCGCCGATACAGCGCCTGTCCTGCAACGGTATCTGGCTGATGCGATCGGAATCGGCGTGGTTCGAATACCTGAAGTGCGTTTCTCCGATGTCCAACCTGCCTCATTAGAGGAGCTGACATGCGTGTGTTCACCGTAACGGCCGACGTGTTCATGGGGCTGATCCTGGGGCTGTTCCTGTACGTGCTCGTGTCGCGCACCTGGACGAGCCTGCAGGGACCCTGGGTGGCAGTCGCAATTCTGGGAGCTGCCTTGCTCGTCGTGCTGTTCCGGCGGCCCAACGGCTCGCTGGCGCAGCGGCCTGACCAGCAATCGAAATAGCCTGCACACCGTGCACGCACCGGGGCTGACCACCCTGTCTGCGTGCACGGTTCTGTTACCACGGCAAACAGCTCGTCCGCCCCATTCCTTGACCGCCAGCCGAGGGGCATAGTACCGTTGACTGTTGGGTCAGCTGCACCGGCGCTGGCCTGCGGAACCCGCTGCATCCCTCGATGGCTCAAGCTGCTCCAGGTAGCCTCAAGAAGACGCCGCTGAACGCACGGCATCGGGCGCTTGGCGCGCGCATGGTCGACTTTGGCGGCTGGGACATGCCCGTGGAATACACGGGCCTGGCCGACGAGCACATCGCGGTCCGCACCCGCGCGGGGCTCTTCGACGTGAGCCACATGGGGCAGGTGGAAATTGCCGGCACGGACGCCCTCCGCGCCGTTCAGCAGATCACCAGCAACGACGCCTCGCGGCTCTCCCGCAACCAGGCCCAGTATTCCGCGCTCACCACTCCCGACGGCACGTTCGTGGACGATGTGCTGACGTATAAGTTGAATGACGAACATTTCATGTTCGTCGTGAACGGGTCGAATGTGGCGAAGGACGTCGCCTGGATCAGCCACGCCCTCTCCACCCTCGGCGATGTTGTCGTGGTGAATACCAGTTCGAGGTACGCGTTGCTGGCCGTGCAGGGGCCGGCTGCCCGCGAGGTGCTTCAGACGCTGACCGGCGTGAACCTGGAGGAGATCAAGTACTACTGGTTCACCACTGGCGAAGTGGCCGGCGTTGCCGGCACCATCTCGCGTACCGGGTATACGGGGGAGGACGGGTTTGAAGTGTTCGTGCCACCGGCTTCGGCCGAGCGCGTCTGGGATGCAATCTTGCAAGCCGGCCGCGGGGCCGGGCTCGTTCCGGCAGGCCTCGGCGCCCGCGATACCCTCCGGCTGGAGGCTGCGATGCGCCTCTACGGCAACGACATCGACGAGACGACGACCGTGCTCGAGGCGGATCTCGGGTGGATCGTGGGCTGGAACAAGGAGACATTCACCGGTGCCGAGGCGCTTCGCCGGCAGAAGACCGACGGGGTCACGCGAAAGCTCGTCGGCTTCGAGGTGCTCGAGCGCGGGATCGCGCGGCATGGTCATGAGGTCTATATCGATGGACGGAAGTCCGGTGTCGTGACCAGCGGAACGCAGACCCCCTTCATCAAGAAGGCCATTGGAATGGCGTACGTGCCCGCCTCCCACACGGCGCCAGAGACGGAACTCGAGATTGACGTGCGCGGCCGGCGTGTCCGTGCCCGCGTGGTGCCCATGCCGTTCTACAAGCGGCCCAGATGAACCTCCGGGTGCGGCCCTGAAGCCGGCCCCCCGGCTCGTCGTCTTTAGCCGGTGACGCCGCACGCGTGCAGCGCGGGGCGCAGGAATGCCTCAGGTGTCGAGGAGTGTGCTGGATGTATCCGTCCGAACTGAAATATACGAAGGACCACGAGTGGGTGCGCGTCGAGGGTGGCGAGGCACGGGTCGGCATCACTGACTACGCCCAGAAGCAGCTCGGAGATGTGGTGTACCTGGAATTGCCCGAGGTCGGGCGAACCCTGAAGAAGGGGGAGGTCTTCGGCACCATCGAGTCAGTCAAGGCGGTGTCTGAACTCTTCAGCCCGGTATCCGGAGAGGTTACGGAAGTGAACACCGCCCTGGCACAGCGCCCGGAGACCGTCAACCGCGAGCCGCACGACTCCTGGATGATCGTTGTCAAAGTAGCCGACGCGGCGGATCAGAGCGATCTGCTCGATGCGGGGCAATATACCGAACTCACGCAATGAACCCACAGAACACGGTCGAGCGGTTGCTTCCCAGGCGGGCGGGGGGGGAGGAGCCGGGAAGCTTCCAGATACGGCACATCGGAGTGGACGCGCGCGAGCGTGCCGCCATGCTGGCCGCGGTCGGTGCTCCCTCTCTCGACGGGCTCATCGACCAGACCATTCCGCCTGATATCCGTCTGAAAGCTCCCCTCGATCTGCCGGCCGGCGAGTCGGAAGACGAGTATCTCCGTCGTTTACGCGGGATTGCGGCGCGTAACCGGGTCGCCCGCTCCTATATCGGACAGGGCTACTATGACTGCGTCACCCCGGCAGTGGTTCTCCGGAACCTCCTCGAAAACCCGGGCTGGTACACCCCCTATACACCGTACCAGGCGGAGATCGCGCAGGGCCGACTCGAGTCGCTGCTGAACTTCCAGACTGCCATTCGCGATCTCACCGGGATGGAGGTCGCAACCGCATCGCTCCTCGACGAGGCCACCGCCGCTGGCGAGGCGATGACCATGTTCCATCGGCTGCAGGCAAAGAAGGCGCCGGCCGGGCGGGAGAGTGTGTTCGTCGTCTCGGACCGGTGCTTCGCGCACACCATCGACGTCCTGCGTGGCCGTGCGGAGCCGCTGAACATCCGGCTTGTCATCGGTGACGTCTCCGTCATCCCGCAGGATGTGCTCGAGAGCGCGTTCGGCATGCTGCTCCAATACCCCGACTCCCACGGTGAGGTGACGGACATCCGGCCGATTCTCACCCGCGCCCATGAAACCGGACTCCTGGT
>JACCXG010000267.1 GCA_013697225.1 Acidobacteriota bacterium | reverse complement strand
TTCGAGGTGATCAAGCACATGGAGCGGGCGCTGCACCTGCTCGCGTCCATGGAGAGCACGCCGGAAAACCGCCGCCGTGAACAGGCGGTCCAGACGGTTTACGGCCCGGCGCTGGTGGCCATCCGGGGATACGCGGACGCTTCCGTCGAACGGGCCTTTACACGAGCCCTGGCGCTCTGCGATCCGGGGGATTCGCTCGAGCTGTTCAAGGCCTCCCTTGGCCTCTGGATGTTCCATGTCGTCCGCGCCAGTTTTCCACGTGCCCGGGATTACGCGACGAAGCTGATGCAGGTCGCGGAAGAGATGAGGGATACCTCGCTCCAGGTGGACGGCCACTTCGCGATGGGTTGCACGGCCTTCTTCATGGGACGACCGGCTCAGGCCATGGAACACTTCCAGGCGGGGGCCAGCCTCGACTCTCCGTCGAGGGATCGTTCCATGACGCTCCGATCCAATCAGGACGCCGGCGTGTGCTGCCTCACGTACATGGGGATGTGCGCCTGGCTGCTCGGCCGGCCGGAGGAGGCGGCACCGTACAGCCAGCAGGCCGAAAACCTGGCGCGCCAGATCGATCACCCCTTCAGCCTTGTCTATGCCCTGCACTTCCGCGGATGGCAGAACCTCTGGATGGGTGATTACGCCGCAGCCAAGGCGTCATCGGACGAAGTCATCCGCATGTCAGAGGAAGGGGGCTTCTTCTGGGTCACCCTCGGCACGTGCATCCGCGGCCGGGTCATGGCGGAAGCCGGAGACATCGATGGTGGGCTCGAGAGGCTCCGATGGGGGCTCGAGGCGTTCCGGACGCCAGGGGCCCGACTGAGCCAGACACTGCAGCTGGCTTTCGAGGCGGAAATCTGTCTCAAGGCGGGACTCATCGAGAGGGGCCTCCAGCGTATCGCTGAAGCTCAGAGCGCTATCGAACAGACCGACGAGCGATTCTGGGAGCCTGAGATACGGCGGCTCGAAGGGGACCTGCTCGCGGGGACCGATCTGGCGCGGGCCGAGACCTGCTATCGCCAGGCGCTGGAGCTGGCCCGCACGTCGGGCGCTTCCGGTCTGGCCGAGCGCGCGCTCGGCTCGCTTGCCGGGCTGCTCACCCGCCAGAACCGGGACGAGGAGGCGCGTGCGCTGCAGGGGGAGCCGACGGCAACCGCCTGAACGGCGTCAGTGCTTCAGCCGCGCGATGCTCCATTCCGTCGCGAGCCCCTCGGGGATCGTGAAGAGGTCGCGTTCCCAGGCGGCGGGTAGCCTGGCGTAGGTCTCCAGCATTCTCCGGAAGAGCCACTCGGCCCCCTTCCGCACCGGCGAGAACCCATGGAACACGTGATCCTCCACGTGGTCGAGCCCCTCGATCAGCGCGATGCCCTCGTGCGCCTCCTCCACCTCCACCGGCATCAGCGGGGGCACGCCCAGCATGTTTGCCGTGTCGTCTCCGACGAGGTGCCGCATGATCATGCGGGGCAGGTGGCGGTAGTTGCCCATGAACTCGGGAATGAGACTTTCCTGATAATTGAGCAGCGCCGCCTGGAGGGAAGCGCCTTCCTCGGATGGCGCCGCGATGCGTGCCTTGATCCGCTCGAACAGGAGCTGCGCCTCCGCGACATCGGCCGGCATCAGATCCTCGCGGATGCCCAGTGTGTGCCCTGTCGCATTCCAGACCTGGATGACCGCTTCCTCCTGATCACGCGTGAGTCCGCATTCGAGGTCGCGCATGCCCCGCACGCCCACCCACGCGAACGTCTGAAGCGTGTAGGCGAGATCCTCCTGGTTGATGGGCAGCCCCAGCTCCTCGCGCCAGGTATGGCTCCGGAACACGTCCGCGATGTCGCTCGTCGTTCCCTTCGCCAGCTGCTCATCAGGCGTCTGCAGCATGAGGTGCCTCACGGAGGCGTGCATCAGCCTGACCTTCTGCGCCGCCTGGATGCCCTTCCCCCCGCGCTCGAGACCGCCTGGGACCATGACCCCCATGACGAACTGCGAGGTCTCCACGACCCGCCGGTAGACGTGCGCGTTGATTTTCTGTGTCAGCCACAGCGCCGGCACACCCGGGCGGTCGACGTAACACTCCGGCAGGCTGGCGCCGGCCAGCACGGTGAAGGCAATCAGGCCATAGCTCGAGAGCACCTCCTCCGCCATGCGCACCGCATCCCGGTCCATCCACGCCGGCGGCTCGGCAGTCTCCAGCAGGTAGTCGACAACGTAGGGTGGAAGGCCATCGAGCGGGATGCCGTCGTTCCGCAGGATGTGCGAGTGGAACTGCCTGAGGCCGGCCAGCCCCCCCTCGTCGAACAGCCGGCGGATTACCTCGTCGGCCGGGGGGTCCATCTCCTGTCGCATCGATGCCAGGAACTCATCTGTCCACTTGTCGGTGCTCATCCGCTCCCTCCTGTCTCAGCTCGTCGGGGTGGAAGGATTCTAGCGGAAGGGGGAAAGGGCGCCAAAAAAAACGGCCGGCGCTGTGGCCGGCCGTTCCTTTTCTTGCTGGGAGAGTCTTAACGACTACTCCCGGTGGTGTTTTGCATGCATGCACCTCCCGGCCGCGACCGTCTGGGTAGTGTCGCCTCGACAGTGAGGCTGACGTGGTCGCTGAAAGCCTTTTTTTGACGCCGCACCACGAGCGCGGCGGACAGTGAACTCAGGATACCATGCCGCGGCGCGGCAGCAAGGGGGGCAACCCCTCAGGGGCACAGGCGCAGCTCGACTTTTTCGTCTCCCTTTGTCGCCCCCACCCTGGTGACCGTCAGCGTCGAAGATTTCGGCTCGACTGTAAACGACAGCACCTCGCCCCCCTTGCTCACCTGGGTCTTGAATGGCTGAACGTTGGGCGTGCCGGTCACCTTCAGGAATGTCGCCTCGGCTAGCGGCCCGGCCGCGCCGTTCAGGGGCGGGTACCACTTCCCGAGAACCACGTGCAGGGTGAAGGGTTCGAAGCCCCCGAACATACGCGGGCGGATTTCGCCGACATACACGTAGGCGTTTTTCCAGGAGCCCTGGCCGTTGTTGAGTACCTGGAACCTGGTCTGCGGCAGGGTGAAGTCCGAGCAGCCGCCCTGCGCTCGCGGGACGGGCTCAAACGCTGCCAGCCCGGCAGCCGACAGCACACACAGCAGCGCCGAGCACACGAACGCACACCTTCGCATCACTGCTTTCTCAACCTGTAGATCCGCGTCTGGTCTTCGGTCAGCTTGAAGACCTCCTCGTGGGCGCTGAACCCGCTCGCCGTCACCGCCACATCGATCACATCCTGGTCAAGCCGTGCATCGATCTTCGTCAGATCGACGATGTACTCTCCGGTTGACCGGCTCCGCTGCACGTACGACCGTTCGTTCCGAATGTTGGTCACGCTCACCGTCGCATTCGGAATCGGACGCCCGTCGTCGTCCTCCACCCGCCCATTGAGCAGGAGGAGCCCCTGATTCCGTTTCACGTGCCTATCCTGCAGGGCGGCGCTGTACTCCTCCTGCGTACGGAGGAGCGTGGTAATCGTCCTGTCGCGCGGACGCACCGAGAACAGGTGCAGGGCCATCGCCGTGAGGAACACGATGAGGGCGACTCCCGCCGCCAGCGTCGTGGAGTCCCCAAGCGGGCGGGCGACCTGCTGCAGCA
>JACCXG010000253.1 GCA_013697225.1 Acidobacteriota bacterium | reverse complement strand
GAGGCCGTGCGGCGGCTCCCCGCAGGTACATTCGATCTCGTGCTGCTCGATCCCCCGTATGGCGCCGATTCACTGCACGCCGCACTGCAGGAAGGGGCGGGGCTGGTCGCATCCGATGGTCTGCTCGTCATCGAGCACGCGCGGCGCGACGTGGCTCCTGCGACTGCGGACGCCCTCACGAAAATTCGTGAAATCGTTTCGGGCGACAGTGCGTTGAGCATCTTTCGCCCTCACGGGGAGAGCGCCGTATGAGCCAGGTGGTCGCCATTTACCCGGGATCCTTCGACCCGCTGACCAACGGGCACGTAGACATCATCCAGCGAGGATCACGGCTCTTCGACCGCATCGTGGTCGGTGTGTTGATCAACCTCGAAAAAGCGCCGCTGTTCACGGTCCCCGAACGGGTCGCGATCGCACGCGAGGTCTTCAGCGAGTGGTCCAACGTGGAAGTCGACACGTTCGACGGCCTGCTCGTGGAGTATGCCGGCAGGAAAGGAGCAGGCGTCATCGTCCGCGGACTCAGGGCGATCTCCGACTTCGAATACGAGCTCCAGATGGCGCTCATGAACCGGCGGCTCGATCGGAACGTGGAGACCGTGTTCATGATGCCGGCAGAGCCGTACACCTACGTCAGCTCGCGCCTGGTGAAGGAAGTCGTGGCGCTCGGCGGGTCGGTCCACGGACTCGTGCCGGATGTCGTCGAAGCACGTCTGCGTGAGAAGAAGCTCGCGCGGAACATTCTGAAGGCCTGAACACCATGCTTGCCGCACGTGCAGGACGCATTGCCGTCTCGCCGACGATGAAGGTCGCGGCCGAGGCGATGAAGCTCAAAGCGCAGGGGGTCGACGTCGTCGATTTCGGAGCAGGGGAGCCGGATTTTCCGACCCCCTCCCACGTCTCTGATGCTGCCAAGGCCGCCATCGACGCGAACTTCACGAAGTACACGACCAACTCCGGGACCGACGAGCTCAAACGCGCCGTCACCGCCAGATACCGTGAGGACTACGGCGTCGAGTACTCGCCGGGTGAGGTCATCATCACCGCAGGAGGAAAGCAGGCGCTGTTCAACGCCGTCATGGTGCTGTTCGGCGCAGGGGACGAGGTCATCACGCACATGCCGGGCTGGCCGACCCTGGTCGAGCAGATCAAGCTCGCCGAGGCCACGCCGGTGATTGTGCGGACGCATGCGGAAGAGGGTTTCCGGCTTCGCGCCGGAAGCCTGCTTGCCGCCGTCACCCCGAGAACCCGCGGGATCATCATCAACTCGCCGGGCAACCCGACTGGCGCGCTGATCTCCGAAGAAGATCTGGCAGCGGTGGCCGACGATGCGGCGCGGCGCGGCATCTGGGTGCTCCTGGATCTCTGTTACGAGAAGCTGATTTACGACCCTGTGCCGCACAACCTTCCGGCGGTGCTCTCCTCACGGTTGCGCGACCGCAGCGTCCTCTGCGGATCCGCATCGAAGGCATATGCGATGACGGGGTGGCGCTGCGGGTGGGCGATTGCCCCCGCCGCTGTGGTGAGCGCTGCGAATGCGCTCCAGAGTCACTCCACGTCCAACGTCTGCTCCATCACGCAGCGCGCCGTCCAAGCCGCGCTGACAGGCTCCCAGGCGTGCGTCGCGGATATGCTCGGTGAGTATCGCAACCGCCGAGACCAGCTCTGCGAGTGGCTCGCTGCCGAACCCCGACTGAGGATCGTCCGCCCCGCGGGCGCGTTCTACCTGTTCCCCGACGTGAGCGACTTCCTGTCACCTGACGGCATCCGCACGTCCGCGGAACTGGCGCAGGCACTGCTGGACGACGTACGGGTGGCCGCGACGCCAGGGGAGGCATTCGACAGTCCCGGGTTCATCCGCATTTCGTATGCGACGTCGCTCCACGAGCTCGAACGCGGCACCGCACGGATCATCGATTACGTCCGCACTCTCGACGTGAGGGAGGCTCCCGCCGGCGCGTAAGCTCCCGGCTGGCTTCCTGGATGCTACCCCCCTCTTTCCTCGAATCACTCTCCGCGATCGTCGGTCCCGAGCACCTCACCACGGACGCCGAGTCGCGACAGGCGTACGGCACGGATGCGCTGAAGCGCGGCGTCCCGGCGGATGCCGTCGTGCTGCCCGCTGACACGGCGCAGGTCTCGGCAGTGGCCATGTTGTGTCACAAGCACAGCGTGCCCCTCGTGCCGAGGGGGGCTGGCACCGGCTACACCGGCGGGGCAGTGCCGTCCCAGGGCGGAGTGGTGCTCTCGCTCGAGCGGATGAACCGCATTCTCGAGATTGACGAAGCGAACCTCGTCGCGATCGTCGAGCCGTGTGTCCTTACGGGCGATCTGCAGGACGCAGTGGAGAGGCTCGGCCTGTTCTACCCCCCGGATCCGGCATCGCTGCGCATCTCGTCCATCGGGGGGAACGTGGCGGAGTGTGCCGGAGGCCCGCGCGCGTTCAAATACGGAACGACCAAGCGATACGTGCTCGGCCTCGAGGCCGTGCTGCCGTCCGGGGAGGTGATCAAGACCGGCGGCAAGGTCGTGAAGAACGTCGTCGGCTACGACCTCACGCAGCTGCTTGTCGGGTCCGAAGGTACGCTGGCGATCATCACAAGAATCATCCTGCGTCTGGTGCCCCGCCCTCCTGTGCAGGCGACACTGCGCGCGACCTTCCGCGACGTGGAACACGCGGTGGCCGCCGTGATCCAGATCGTCCGGGCCCGCGTCGTCCCGGCGGCACTGGAGCTCGTGGATGGCGAGTCCCTCGATGCGGTTGGCCGGAACCTCGGTGTGAGAACGCTCGCGCCGGAAGGTACAGGCGCGCTGCTGCTGATTGAGGTGGACGGTGTGCCGGCGGCTGTGGAGGAGGAAGCCTCAAGGGTGCAGGAGGCCTGTCTGGAGGCGGGCGCCACCGAGGTACTTCACGCACGGGATGAGGAGGAACGGCAGGAGCTGTGGCGCGTCAGGCGCGAGCTGTCCATGTCCCTGCGAATGGTGGCGGCGCTGAAGCTGAATCACGACGTTGTCGTTCCCAAGGGACGGATTCCCCAGTTGTTTCAGTTGGTCGCGCGAATCCGAGAGGAGTTCCGGCTGCGCATCCCGCTGTTTGGCCATGCCGGAGACGGCAACATCCACGTGAACATCATGGTCGACCCGACGAATGCAGATGAGGTAGCGCGCGCGAGGGCCGCCGAACGCGTGCTCTTCGAAGGTGTGGTGGCGCTGGAGGGCTCGATCAGCGGCGAGCACGGCATCGGGTTTTCGAAGGCCCCATTCCTCGCGCTCGAGCTCACGGCCGGAGAGATCGCGCTGATGCAGCGGGTGAAAGCAGCCTTCGACCCCACCGGGATCCTGAATCCCGGGAAGATTTTCCCCCCCGTGCACTGAGTCTCGGGCAGCCCCGGCGGGCTCGTCAGGCGGGATGTTATGCTGACAGGATGCCGAGTTCGCGAGCCCTGCTTCCCACCCTGGCCGTGGTCCTCCTGTGCGTGGCCTGCAGCCCCTCGTCGGCACAGGCCCCGAAAGATGTCGAGACGCTGAGCAAAGAGGTGGAGAGGCTCAAGGCGGAACAGGCGGAGCTTCAGAAGAGCCTCGAGGAGGTGCGTGAGTTCCTCAGCGCAGCGACCGGCGGGCGGTTCGGTGCGCCCTCGCTGGTCAACAGCACCTTCGACACCTCGGGGCAGGCCGCGAA
>JACCXG010000246.1 GCA_013697225.1 Acidobacteriota bacterium | reverse complement strand
CGCCTCACCACGGCGATTCAGCTTGGTCGTCTTGTTCTGGGGTTACAACGCGGCGGTGAGCGGGTTGCCGACTACCTCGACCTTGCCATTGCCACCGGCCAGCAGGATCGCCCCCATCATCAGCAGCCAGAAGGCCGCACCGGGATCGTGCCGCAGCGTTACGGCCGAGATTATGAGCGTCAGCCCGAGCAGATGCCCCACAAACGCAAGCACGGCGCCCATCTTCATGCCAGAGCGTTCGAGCATCGGCCCCAGGACAAGCAGCGAAATCGCCATTCCCCAGAGCGCCGCGCCTCCGATGAGACCGGCCTGGTAGTTGGTCAGGATGAACTCCTCCTTGAGCTGCCCGAGTACGTTGCTGATGAGCGCGAACGCGGCGCCGGTGGGAATCAGCGCCAGACAGATGCCGACGAAGAGCCGTGTGCGATGCACGGGACGGGATTCTGCTGCGATCTCCATGTGCGTGGCCTCGGAAAGAGTAAGCCTGGTGCGATCTCAGTGACCACGGGAGATTACTCACTTCGCTCGACTCGAGGGCCCGACAACCGCCCTTCGCAGCTGCAGCCCACGCGCCGTTGCTCCGACCTCACTGCAGAGGATTCCGACTTGCCACGGCGGGGTGCCGGGAACTCGTCGGCGCCGGTCGGAACCCCGATTGGGACATCCCGCCATCGCAGAGTGTTGCGACTATACTGGCGTCGCCGCACGCCACCGAGACCCGGTTCAATGCCTTCCGTTTTCCTGTTCGCCACCCTCGATACGAAGGGCCCCGAGGCTGCCTACGTCCGAGATCTGCTCACCTCCCTCAGGGTGGCGGTTACCCTTGTCGACGTTGGCGCGCTGAGGCCTCCCACAGTCGAGTCGGACATCCCGCGGGAACGCGTCTTCGAGCTGGCCGGGACGACGGCGGAGGCCGTTCTCGGGCAGGGGGACCGGGGCGAGGCGGTCACAAGGGCTGCCGCCGGTGCGGCACAGCTCGTGCGCGAGGCTTATGCGCGCGGCGAGGTGTCCGGCGTCCTCGGTCTGGGTGGATCCGCCGGCACCACTATCGGGACGGCCGCGATGAAGGCACTGCCGCTTGGCGTGCCCAAGGTGATGGTGAGCACCCTCGCCTCCGGCACCGTCCGGCAGTTCGTTGGCGACAAAGACATCTTCATGCTGAACGCGGTGGTGGACATACTCGGCCTCAACCGGGTGAGCCGCCAGGTGCTGTCGCAGGCCGCGAGGGCGATGGCCGGCCTCGTAAAGCATCCCGCACCGCCGGCGAAGCCCGGCGATCGGCCGCTGGTGGCGGCAACGATGTTCGGGGTCACCACGCCGTGCGTCGAGCGGGCGCGTGAGGTTCTGGAGGAAGCCGGATACGAGGTGCTGGTGTTCCATGCCACAGGCAACGGCGGACAGGCAATGGAGTCGCTCATCGACGACGGCGTCATTGCGGGCGTGCTGGACCTGACGACCACAGAGCTGGCAGACGAGGCGGTGGGTGGCTTCCTCAGTGCCGGCCCCGAGCGCCTCACCGCGGCGGGCCGGGCGGGGATCCCGCAGGTCGTCTCCACCGGCGCGCTC
Source organism: Acidobacteriota bacterium (assembly GCA_013697225.1). GTDB lineage: Bacteria > Acidobacteriota > Vicinamibacteria > Vicinamibacterales > 2-12-FULL-66-21 > JACCXG01. The sequence continues at coordinate 444 of JACCXG010000246.1, read as the reverse complement.
GACATGGCGAACTTCTATGCTCCCGAATCCGTCCCCGAGCGGTTCCAGGGGCGGACGTTCTACAGGCACAACGCCAACGTCACGCTCATGCGCGTAACCGCGGACGAGAGTGCACGCATCGGGGAGGACATCGCGCGGAAGCTCTCCGCCGCGACAGGCCCCGTTGCCGTCCTGCTGCCCGCGCGCGGCGTGTCTGCAATCGACAGGGCGGGCGCGCCGTTCGACGATCCGCCGGCACGCCAGGCGCTTCATGACGCGATCCGCAGAGGCTTGTCCGGCCGCGACGTCGAGGAGCTGGACCTGCACATCAATGACCCGGCGTTTGCGGAGGCGGCAGCACAGAAGCTCATAGGGATGATGAGGGGAAGGGGAAGGGGATAGTTCAACTCCCAAGGTCCAACTTCCAAGAGGTTCTCTTGGTTGGGGTCTTGCTGCGCTGGGCTC
>JACCXG010000244.1 GCA_013697225.1 Acidobacteriota bacterium | reverse complement strand
TACGGCGGTACCGCCACCGCCCGCGGGTTCATCGTGCCGCCGGCCGACGGACGTCCGCTCGCGTTCGACCTCCGCGGCGCCGCAGATGGAGTGGATCTCAGGAACCTGCCGGCCGACACCGGCGCTCCCGCCCTCGAAACGCGCCTCTCGGTAGCGGAGTATCACGTGGCCGGGAAGGGAGGCACGATTACCGGGTCCGCCGTGCTCAACGAGTCGACGGTCGAGGGGGCGCGACTGGCCTCCGGCACGGCAGCCGACTTCAAGACCGGGCCGGAAGGTGTCAGTTACTCGGCACGAGGGGGCGTGACAGGGCTCAACCTCCAGCGTGTCGGCCGTGTCATGGAGATCGACGCCCTGAACGAGCCGGCGTACGACGGGGAGATCAACGGCGATTTCACCGTCAGCGGATCGATGCCTCCGGCCGGCCGCGCCCCGCGGAATGCCCCGGCGCTCTCAACGATGACGTTGAACGCATCGGGCACGCTGCGCAACTCATCGATCATGGGCGGGCGGCTCCCCGAGCTCGCCTTTGAAGCGGGGCTTGCGGGTGGCGCTTTGGACGTGCGCGCGGAGGGCAGCTTCGAAGACTTCAACCCGGGAACGCTCGCGGAGCGGAAGGAGCTGGAGGGGAACGTCTCGGGCCGCGTCAACGTGAGCGCCCACGTCGCGAATCTGTCGGAGCCGATCACGCCGGAGAGCATCACGGCCGATGGCACCGTCAGCATCGAGAGCTCGGAAGTGGGAGGGCTTCAGATTACGTCCGCTCACGTCGAGGGCAAGTACGCGGGAGGGGTCGGCGATCTCGCTCGTCTTCAGGTGAGCAGCCCGGATCTGAATGTAGAGGCGTCCGGCCGGATCGCGCTCGATCGCACGTCCGAGTCTGATCTGAAGTACCACGTCGAGGCTGTCGACCTGGCGAAGCTGGCCGAGCTGGCCGGCCAGACCGGCGTGACCGGATCGGCCACGCTCGACGGCACCCTCACCGGCAATGTCGCAGCACTGCAGACCGCCGGCACGATCAACGGCAGCAATCTGGGGCAGGGAGAGAACAACGCGCTGGACCTGAACAGCACGTACAGCGTGGCGATTCCCGAGCTGGAGTTCGTCAAGGCTCGCGTGGAGGCGGACACGAAGGCCACGTTCGTGAAGGCAGGCGGGCTCGAGATCAATCTGCTGACGGCGAAGACCACATACGAGAACCAGCGGGTGGACTTCACGACGCACGTGCAGGAGCAGACGCGGGAGCTCGACGCAACGGGCAGCCTCGTCCTGCACCCCGACCATCAGGAAGTGCACCTCCCGCAGCTCGCGGTCCGGACGCAGGGAGTGGAGTGGAGGACGGCTCCGGGTTCGGACGCGGCGATCCAGTACGGAGAGAACCGCATCGAGCTCCAGGGAGTACGACTGGTGAGCGGCGCGCAGTCGCTCGACGTCTCGGGCGCCATTGCGCTCAACGCCGATGCTCCTGCCGGAGATCTCAAGGTGCAGGCCACCGGCGTGGATCTTCAGCAGCTGGAGAGCCTGATGCTGATGGACCGCGGGCTGTCGGGCACGCTGTCAGCAGACGCAACGATCTCCGGGAACGCGCAGGACCCCGTTGTGCAGGGGCAGGTGGCCATTACGAACGGCGGCTTCGAGACATACAAATACGACTCGCTGACGGCGAACGTCGGGTTCGCCAACGACCGGATCGACCTGGACGCCACGCTTCAGCAGTCGCCCGCCGAAGCGATCACGGCTAAGGGCTCCGTCCCCATGTCCCTGTTCCAGCCCGGTCCCGGCGGCCATGTCCCGCCGACGGAGGAGGATCGGGTCGACCTGCGCGTGCAGTCCACCGCGATCGATCTCGGGTTCCTGCAGGGGTTGACCACCCAGGTCACCAATGTCACCGGTACGCTGCAGGCCGATGTGCGGGTGACCGGCTCCGGGCAGGATCCCCACGTCGAAGGCTTCGTGGACATCAAAGGAGGGGCCTTCGGTGTCCCGCTCGGTGGTGTGTCGTACTCCGGACTCGACACCCGGATCGAGCTCGCCGAGGACGTCGTGCGGCTTCAGAAGTTCTCGATTCTGGACGAAGAGGGGCAGCCCCTGAACGTGTCCGGTGAGCTGGCGGTGCACGCGCGAGCGGTGGGCGCCGTCAATATCAATATCGACGCGAAGAACTTCGAGCTCATCGACAACGAGCTGGGGGACGTCGGCATCGGTACGAATCTCCGGATCACCGGAGAGCTTCGCCGCCCTGTGATCCAGGGAGATATCCGGCTCCAGGCCGGACGCCTGGAAGTCGACCGGATCCTGCAGCTGTTCTACGACCCATACTCGGTCCAGGAGCTGCCGCCTGTCGTCTCGGCCGAGCGCACCGTCGAAGGTGGCGGGAGCGCACAGGAGGCCACCACGACAGCACTCCGTCAGGCGCAGGTCAGCGCCGCGGTGCCCGGCACGAAACCTGAGGCCCGGGAGGGAGAGGGAGAGGAAGAAGCGCCCGCGCCCGGCGGTGCTCTGGAACCGGTTTCGATAGACGTGCGGGTGGTGATTCCCGACAACCTGGTGCTGCGCGGACGACGGCTGCGTCCGGGCGGCCCGACGAGTGCCTCGCTCGGGGACATCAACCTCACGGTCGGCGGCGATATTCAGGTCGTCAAGCAGCCTGGCGGGCCGATCCTTCTGCTGGGCACCGTGCAGACCGTTCGCGGGATGTACGACTTCCAGGGGCGCCGCTTCACGCTCGAACGCGGCGGGACGCTGCGGTTCATGGGGGAGCCGGTGCCGAATCCCGCGCTCGACATCACGGCAACCCGGGTCATCCCGAACACCGGCGTCGAGGCACAGGTCAGGATCCAGGGGACCGCGCAGGCGCCGCAACTGACGCTGACGAGCACGCCCCCGCTGCCGGAAGCGGACATCCTGGCGCTCATCGTCTTCAACCGCTCGGTGAACGAGCTCGGCACGGGGGAGCGGGCCTCACTTGCCGCCACGGCGGGTGGCATCGCCACCGGCTTCATCGCAGCGCCGCTTGGCGAGTCCATCGGCCGCGCTCTCGACCTCGATCTGTTCGAGATCACCACGACGACGGAGGAGGGGGATCTCGGCGCCGGCCTCACCCTCGGTCAGCAGATCGGCGACCGTGCCTTCCTCCGGATGCGGCAGCAGTTCGGTGAGCGGAGCAGCACGGAGTTCCTGCTCGAATATCAGCTCACCGATTTCCTGCGCCTTCAGACCACCGCCGCTCCGGAAACCACCGGTTCGGCCAACCGCATCGGCCAGCGCCGTATCGAACGCGCGGGAATCGATCTGATCTTCTTTTTCAGCTACTGAGGAATTGCCAAAATTGCCAAAAGTTCAAGATTGCCAAAAATTTAGAGCGTCCCGAATGAGCACGCACTCTTAGCAATTTGGCAATTTCTTCCCGTCTCGGCGCTTTTGGCTAATTTGGCAGTTCTTCCAATCTCGGCGTTTTTGGCAATCCTGGCAATTTTGGCAATTCTTCAGTGTCTGCCGAGGGGCGCCACCTCTACCCGGGCATCGTTGAAGCAGGCGCCGCCGCCAAGATCGGTCAGGCTGTCGGGCACCAGCGCATTGGTGGTCGAACCGTTGTAGGTGCTCTTCCGCCACAAGCCCTTCGCGAGTGAGATCGTGCCCGGCCGGATCTGGGGATTGAGTGCGACCGGAACCTGCACCTCTCCGAGGTCGTTGAACATCCGCACGGGATCCCCTGCCTCCAGTCCCCGTGCGGCGGCGTCTGCCGGGTTCATCTGAAGAATGCCGGCCCGTTCGCGCAGCTCGCCCAGCGTGGACGAGATCGACTTCTCGCTCGCAGGGGAGATCAAGGCCAGCGGGTATTGCGCGGTGGCGGGATCCGGGCGATACGCATAGAGCCCGCCCGGAGCCTCGCCATCGAGCGCCGGCGGACAGAGGTGCACCTTGCCGTCGGGCGTCTGTGGAAAGACATCGACGAACTGGATAGGGGCGCCGCCGTGCGGAGGTGTTGCCGAGCCGCGCTCCATGAGCTCGGCGCCGACCCCTTCCGGGATCCGACCGATCACCCGCAGCAGCGTATCGACCTCACCTTCCGCCGTTCCGATCCCCAGGCGCTCCGCCAGATCCGAGAACACTTCCGGGTTGGGCCGGGACTCGCCGACCGGTTCGATTGCCGGCCGCACGAGCTGCAGAGTGATGGGGCCGTATCCCTTTGCGATGTCGTAGTTCTCGAGGAACGTCGTTGCCGGAAGGATCACGTCGGCGTAGCGCGCGGTATCGGTGAACACCTGGTCGAAGACGACCGTGAAGAGGTCGCTGCGCTGCAGCCCCGCCAGCACGCGATTCTGATCGGGCATGGTTGCGACCGGATTGCAGTTGTAGACGAACAGCATCTCGATGGGTGGCTCGTCGTACTCGAGCAGCGCCCGGCCCAGTGCGTTCATGTTGACGATGCGCGTCTGCGGCTCGGGTGTGTCGTTCGTCCACGCCGCTGCCTTGATCCCCCAGGCGGAAGAGTTGCTCATGGAGAAGCCTCCGCCACGCACGCCGAACTTCCCGGCAACCGCCGGCAGCGCCATGAT
>JACCXG010000220.1 GCA_013697225.1 Acidobacteriota bacterium | reverse complement strand
ACCTCCTCGGCCAGCTGCCGCTCGTCGGGACCCCACAGCGCATACGGCTGCATTCCCCGCACGTCCCGCAGGAATACGGCCACCTCACCATACCGTGCCGCGGGCCAGCGCTTGTTCGGCCACGCGGCCCCGGGGTTGATCAACGCAATCGGACGGTTCCCCGCTTCGACCTCCACCACGTCGAGTGCCGCCGACGGCAGGGCCGCGAGCGGAAACTGCACGCGGGGGCTCTCCACCCCAAGGGTCGAAAGCAGCCTCAGGTTCTTCTGGATGACGTGCCCGCCGTCCGCCTGCGGATCGACCTCGGAGTAGAACGCTCGTGCGCTCTTCTCCCGAAGGTGCCAGATCGAGAAGCCGATGACCCGCCCGGCGCCAGACGCGCGCGCGATGACCGCCGACTTCATCAGCCCCTGGAAATCGAGAGCCACGTCGTAACGTGACGGACGCAGTGTCCGCACCAGGTCCACCCAGCCCGAGACCGTCCCCTTCTGCAGGAGGATCAGCCGGTCTATGACGGTCACCAGCTCGAGGAGCCTGGCATGACGGCGGTCCACCACCCAGTGGATTCGCGCATCGGGGAACGCCGCCCGGATTGCCGCCGCGGCCGGGATGGTGTGGACGATGTCGCCCAGCGCACCGAGCCGCACGATGAGGACGTTCATCCCCGGATCCGCGCGAGCAGATCGCGCGTAGAGTGGTCCTTCGGATCGCCAACGATGGCGATGCGCCCACCGTACGAACGGACTGTCTCCCGCTCCGGAACCGTGTCGGCGGTGTAGTCCGTACCCTTGCAGTGCACATCCGGCCTGAGAAGCATCAGCAGCGGATCCACGGTCGGCTCGTCGAACAGGACGACGTAGTCGACGCCGCGCAGCGCCGCGACGACCTCCGCGCGATCGGCCGCGGGCAGGATGGGGCGCCCGGCACCCTTCGCTGCGGAGCGATCCTCGTTCACCGCCACCACGAGCCGATCCGCTTCCTGCGCGGCCGCCTGCAGGTAGCGGACATGGCCGACGTGCAGCAGATCGAAACAGCCGTTCGCAAAGGCGACGGTCAGACCCTCGCGGCGGTCCGCCTGGAGGAGCCCGACCAGCGCGTCACGCGTCACTACTCTGCCCATGACCCCCTGATCGTCTCTTTCAACTCCTCGGCACCGACAGTGGCCGTACCCCGCTTCATGACCACGAGGCCGCCGGCATGATTCGCCAGATGCGCGGCCTCCTGATAGGAACCGCCGGCCGCCAGTGCCAGCGCCATTGTCGCGATAACGGTATCCCCGGCCCCTGTAACGTCGGCGATCTGATCCGATCCGGAAATCGGAATGTGCGTGGTGGGGCGATCCGGCTCGAACAGCGCCATCCCGCGGCTGCCACGGGTGATGAGCACGGCGCCGGCTGACGTCCGGCGCAACAGCTCGCGTCCCGCCTTTTCGAGCACGCGCTGGTTCTCGCCAATCCGTACGCCGAGGAGCGCCTCGACCTCTGATTCATTGGGCGTGCACATGTCCATGCGCCGGAACCGCAGGAGCGCGTAGCGCGAGTCCACGAGCACGGGCGGCTGCCGCGGGCCAGACCCTCGCAGCCGTTTGCGCGCGCCGGCAACGAGAGCAGGAGTGACGAGACCAGTGCCGTAGTCCGAGACCAGCAGCGCATCGCATCGCGACATCGCGGCAGACAGATGCCGCCCGACGCGCAGGCGCAGCCCCTCCGGCAGCGGCTGCCGTGTGGCGCGGTCCACGCGGACGACCTGCTGCTTGGCCGAGTGCACCCCTCCGGCGAGGATCCGGGTCTTCGTGGGCGTCTGGAACCCGTCGTGCGTGACGATGTGGCGGATGTCCATGCGGCCGCCCATCACGTCGATCAGCCGCCGGCCCGGATCGTCCTTCCCCACTACGCCAATGGAGAGCGCCGTCCCGCCGAGCGCCGCCACGTTGTTCGCGGCATTGCCCGCTCCCCCCGGGACGATCTCGGTCGAGTCGTAGTCGAGGATCAGCACGGGCGCTTCGCGCGAGACGCGCGAGATCTGTCCGTAGATGAACTCGTCGGCCAGCAGATCCCCGAAGACGGCGACCCGGATGCCCGCGAAGTCATCGACCAGGCGCAGCAGCCGGTCCCTGGATATCCTGGACGCGGGCATCAGGGCTGACGGAGGATCCAGGCGGCGGCGGCGATCAGATCGTCCAGCACGACTGCGGGCTCGACACCCGGACGCGGCGACGCTTCGCTCGAGCGGCCGTA
>JACCXG010000176.1 GCA_013697225.1 Acidobacteriota bacterium | reverse complement strand
GGCTTGAACTCCCCCTCGGGCGTCAGGTTCCGCGTCCATTCGATGTGAACGGCGCCCGGCACCGCACCCCCTCGTGCGGCACGCACCGTCGTCCCGCAGTACTCCCCGTCGCTCCGGGTATCGAGGATGACCGACGTCTGGCGCCCTACCGCCTGACGCACGTCCCGCCACGTCGCGAGAGCCCCAGGGACCCGGGCACCAGTCCAGGAGGAGGGCTCTGCGGGCTCCGCATCACGCGTCGTGGAAAACCCGCCCCGCGTCCACGCGCCCATTCCTCCGTCGAGCATCCGGACGGCCGAGTGGCCAAAGTACTCCAGGAACCAGAACGCCCGCGCGGCGCGGATTCCGGACTGCTCGTCATAGACGATGACGGGGGTCTTCTCGTCGATGCCGCGTGCGGCGAGCAGGTGCTCGATCATCCACATGAAGGCTTTGAGCGGTGCCGGATCCGTATCGATGAGGCTCAACCCGAAGAGGTCCACGTGAACGGCACCGGGAATGTGGCCGGCGGCGTAGGCCTCGGCGGGCCGCAGATCCAGGATGTGCGGGCGGGCTCCCTCGGCCTCATTGATAACCCGTGCAAGCTCGTCGACTGATATCAGCAGCTCCGGATTCGCATACCCCTTCATGAGGAATCATCGTACTACGAGGGGGCTGCTGCTGAACTGCGCCGTCGCCGGGCGGGCGGAGGCCGATTCTATGCCAGACTTTGTCAGATGAAGGCTGCCCGCAGCACGGCTGCATTGCTCGGGGAAGCCGCGACGCTGTGGACGGAGCGCTACGCCTTTCAGCACGCGGGGGCGCTGGCTTTCTACACTCTCTTTTCCCTCGCGCCTCTGACCATCATCATGATCTCGATCGCAGGGGCGGTGTTCGGCGAGGAGGCCGCGCGCGGGGAGATATCGAGCCAGATCCAGGGGCTCATCGGCGCCACGGCTGCCGAGGCCGTTGAAGACGCCGTGCGGAGTTCCCGCCTCGAGGAATCCGGGCTCCTGCCGACCCTCCTTGGCGTCGGGGCGCTGCTCTTCGGGGCGACAACCGTGTTCGCACAGATGCAGGCGTCGCTCAACCAGTTCTTCGGCGTGGTGGCCAAGCCGTCGCGGAGCGGATTGATCGTCTTCGTGACCACCCGCCTCCTCTCGCTCGGCCTGGTGATCATCATCGGCTTCCTGCTCCTCACATCGCTGGTAATCACCCTGACGATGGCCGCGACGCTCCGTTATGCGGAGAGCTGGATTCCAGTCCCGCCCCTCGTGGTGGCCGCCGCTGACCTGGTCGTGTCGCTCAGCATCGCCACGCTGCTCTTTGCCACGATCTTCAAGGTCCTGCCTGACGTGCGGCTCCGGTGGCGCGACATGTGGCGCGGGGCGTTCATCACGGCCGTGCTCTTCGTCACAGGCCAGTACCTGATCTCCCTGTACCTGACCCACACCGCCCCCGATTCGACGTACGGCGCTGCGGGCTCCCTGGTACTGGTCCTGCTGTGGGTCTACTACTCGTCGCTGATCCTGTTCTTCGGCGCGGCGTTCACGAAGGTCCTGATTCGGCAGCAGGGGGGGCGACTGGTGCCCAAGTCGACCGCAGTCAAGTTCCGGACGGAGATTCTTCAGGAGCTCGAAGCTGGCCTGAAGAAGACGGATGATGATGTGGACCGCGATGGAACGGCGCAGGCGGGCTGACGCAGGAGACGGGCGCTTCGCGTTCGGGGAACTGCACCGGGCCCTGCACGAGAAGGCGCGGCTGGGAATCATGACCTGCCTGGTGACCGAACCGGACGGCATACGGTTCGGGGGCCTCAAGCGCCTGTGCGCGCTCACGGACGGCAATCTGAGCCGCCACCTCGCTGTTCTGCAGGCGGCCGGCTTCGTGGAGATCTGGAAAGGGTTCGAAGAGCGCCGGCCTCAGACGCTCTGCCGGGCGACGCGCGAGGGGCGCCGCCGTTTCGTGAGCTATCTGGAGGCGCTCGACAGGATCGTCCGGGACGCGCTTCCCAAGGCACGAAAAACACCCGGTCGCCGACGGGCGCTGGCACCGGGATGGCACAAGAGCCGGAAGTGACTACCCGGCGCCCGCGCAGCGCCGCCATCCAGCTGCCGTCCTCGCTGCCTTCCCATCCTGCTGCAGCTTGGCGAGGTGCGCCAGCACGGTGTCGGCAGCGGCTGGCGCAAGCGCGGGCGAGAGATCGCCGTAGACCTGCGTGACGATGGCTTCCGGCGTCTCGCACCCGCTGTCCAGCGCGGCTTCAATCTGCCGCTCCCGCTCCTCCCGATGCCTCACGTACTCGTCGATCAGCGCCCGGGCGTCGTCCACGGCGGGGCCGTGCCCTGGAAACAGACGCCCTGGCGCAAGCGCGCGGATTCTCCGGAGCGACCGCAGGTAGTCGGCAAGGTTGCCGCCGTCATGGGCCGGGATGACAACCGTACCTCCCAGCCGCACCAGGTCACCGCAATAGACGTCGAGCGTGCCCTCGTCGAGGAAGCAGAAGTGATCCGGCGCGTGACCCGGCGTGTGGATGGCGCGGAGCACGGTGTCCCCGGCGCAGAACGCCTCCCCGTCGCGACAGGGGTCGAGGGGCACCCGGCGCACGCGCGCGTTGGGCCACCGCTCGAGCAGCGCGGGCACGCCGCCGGCATGGTCGGGATGGCCGTGCGTGATCAGGAGCAACGCGAGCGCGCGACCCCCGAGACCCTCCTCGACAGCCGCCATGTGCGAGGGATCTCCAACCCCCGCATCGATCAAGGTCGGGACGGCGCCGGTAAAGAGGTACGTATTGGTGCCCGTGGGCCCGGTCCACTCCGACGCGTTGTTCGCGGGAATGATCTGCACGTCAGCCGACGGCCTCGTTCTCGAGCCGCGCCCGCCGTGCTTCGAGCGCACGCTCGGCACTGAGGCGCTCGAGCTCGACATGCGTATGGTCGGCGAACGCCATCGCGGCCGCGATGGCGTGATGCCCTGCCCCATCCGCAATGAGCCTGTGCATGCGCTGGCAGACCCGCCGGTAGGCCGGATGTCCCTGCGGGGCGGATCGCAACTCGATCACGTGCATCGCCTCGCGCGCATTCATGTCCATGTAGAAGCGCACCCGGTAAGCCATGGCAACGGCATAGGGAGCCACGCCTGCGAAGCCCCCGGAGTGCAGCCGTTCGTACAGGGCAGCAGACCCGTCCATGACACGCTGCCAGTCGTCGCGCCCGCCCGCTTCCACGATGGCGGCCGGTTCCGTGAAGCCGTGCCGCGAGGAGAGGGGCTGCCACTCGATTGTCAGAAGCCTGTGACGCTGCAGGTCGCGGAAGGCTCCGTAATCGGTGAGCACGTCGAAGCGGTAAGACGTCCTCTCGAAGGCACGCCCTGGTCTGTGCCGGCGGTTGGCCCGCTCGCCCACGTACGCCCTGAGTACCCTCGCGCGCTCGTCGGGCGTCAGGCGCCGGGCGACATCCTGCAGCTGATGGTCCGGCAGCGCCGATGCGGCATACAGTGCAGCGGCGACGACCTTGATTTCACCTTCCGCGTCGAAGCCGGTGAGTGTCACCTCTTCGGCCGGCGCAGCTTCGACCCCTCCGAGCAGCTCGGCGGCCACCCTTTCGACAGCGGTCCGCGTGCTGCCCAGATACTCCGTCCACCTGCCGCCACGCTCAGGCTGATCCACCCGGGTGAGGAATGCGGGCATCACCGTGCGGAGCTCCCGAAGGATGTCGTCCGCACAGTCGCGCACCTCCTGCAGCGGGCTCGCACGCATCCGCAGCAGAAGGGCCTCGTACCCCTGCCCCGTTCCGAAGATGCCGACGTTCGACTGGGTCGCCGCAGGGAGCAACCCGCGCAGCGTATCGAGTGCCTTCGCGCGGATCGCCGCCCGGTGAACCGCCTCCGAATCGGACGCGCCGCGCGGATGCCGAGCCGCGAAGTGCTCCTGCATGCGCGGAATCCATGCCGCATAGCACTCGAACGCCGCATCCATCGTGCGGACGTACTCCGTCCGGAGGGCCCCCTCGCCGAGCTCGACCGGCACGTGGTATCGCCATTGTCCGTTCCGCTTGTCTGTGTACGGGACGTAGCGCGTGGACTGCTCGAGGTACGCCATGAGCCGTCCCCACTCCAGCACTTTCGTGAGCACGTTCGACACGTACTCGCAGGCCACGTGGGCGCCACCGAGCTGTGCGACCGAATCGTCGCCGTACTCGCTGAACACCCGGGCGTACAGCCGTTCGGCACGCTCCACGGCCGTGCTCCCGCTCACGCTCCCAGGCTGCACCCCGGTGTGCGGCACCTTGTCGGCGAACTCGTCGAGGAACAGGCGGCGAAGAGACTTGGCGGATCGCGAATAGCGCGCGAAGAGCGCCCCCTTGACGGTCTCCGGCAGGTTCGTCAGCGCAAAGACGTGCCGGTCCAGGTTGCTGAAAAACGGCTCGAGACGGGTTCGCTCCTCGGCCGTGAACTCCTCGGGCACATGAACCGTCGGCAGCACGCCGCTCATTCCTCAGGCACGCCCGGATTGTTCCAGTAACGTCCGAACTCTTCGAGGAAAGTAAGCGACGCGAATGTCTTCATGCGGTCGAAGAACAGCACCCCGTCGAGATGATCGCTCTCGTGCTGGATGACGCGTGCGGTGAATCCCGAGGCGCGCAGCTCGATCCGCTTCCCGCGCCTGTCGAGCGCGCGCACCACAATCTGACGCGCGCGGGGCACCTTTCCACGGATCTCCGGGATGCTCAGGCAGCCCTCCCAATCGTGGACGATGTCGGATCCGACGACGGTGATTTCCGGATTGATGATGGCCATCAGCGGAACGCGGTCCTCTTCGTCGTCTTCCTCTTCGTCGTCTTCCTCCTCGTCGAGATCGTCCTCTTCGTCACGCGGGGACGGCGCGAAGCCGGCGACGAACAACCGCAGGCTTTCATGCACCTGCGGAGCCGCGAGCCCCACACCCTGGTACTCGGTCATCGTCTCGAACATGTCGTCGATGAGCCCCTGGATCCGGGCGGACTTCACGTCGGCAGGATCGATCGCTCGCGCCGGCGTGCGGAGGACAGGGTGCCCCATGCGCGCTACCTTGAGAATCGACATCGCCGCATTATAGTCGTGGGATGCAGAAGGTCGCTTACCGGTTCTGTCCGGCATGCGGCGGACGGCTGGAGCCACGCACGCTGAAGGCTGGCGATCCGGATCGGCTGGTCTGCGCCGCGTGCGGATTCGTGTTCTACATGGACCCGAAGGTCGCCGTGGGCACCATCATCCGCACGGGTGACGACCGGCTCGTCCTGGTACGCCGCGCCATCGAGCCGGGGTACGGCCTCTGGGT
>JACCXG010000169.1 GCA_013697225.1 Acidobacteriota bacterium | reverse complement strand
AGGCTGCCGTCCTGCAGGGGGACGGTCGAGACATTGACCGCCTCCCGCTGACCGGTGGCCTCGGAGACGTTGCTCAATGTGGCGGTCAGCCCCTGCCGTCCGCTGATCGTCGTCCTCGAGTAGCCCCCTTCCCGCTTGAGTTGCGGGTTGTTCCGTGCAAAGCCCTGCAGGAGCTCATCCGTCTGGCGCTGGAGGTTGCCGCCACCCATCCGTGTCACCCCGACCTCGAGGCCGTGCGTGAACGTGGACTGCCCGCCGCCAGCAAAGAAGCCTCCCTCGGGTGCGTATCTGATGCTCCCGCCGACCTCGATGGGCTCCCAGTTCGCCGGCACGCTGAGCCTGAGGAAATCACCCGGCTGGTGCGTTCGCCACTGGCTCGAGGGGGGCTCGACCCGCACGCTCCGGCCGGTCGTGCCGGTCGGCCGCTCCCGTCCCGACGCCCCTCCGCCAGCTGGCTGTCCCTGGCGTGCGCGCGCGGCCTGCTCGGTGGTTGGGGCCTGTGGCAGCGACTTGAGGCGCGCATGGACCGACCCAAGGTCCCCGCGGCCCCCCGGTGAAGCGGCCACCTGCAGCATTTCCGCCTCGCGGTTGATGGCCTGGACTCGATTCCCCGGGTTCGGATGGCTGCTCAGCCACTCGGGGGCGCGGTTCCCCCCCTGGCGCTCGATCGTCTGGAACATGGCGGCCATCTGGCGGGGGTCGTAGCCCGCCCGTGCCATCAGCTGCGCGCCGAACAGATCCGCTTCCCGCTCGAACTCCCGGCCGTACTTCATGAAATACACGCCGGCCCCGAGCTCGGACACCTGACCGACGGCCGCTCCGGTCCGTCCGCCGATGATTGCGCCGAGCACCTGTCCGGCCATGGCTCCAAGCTGGAACTTCTGCCCTTCAGTGGCCTGCACGGTGCCGTGCCGCAGGATCACGTGCGCGAGTTCATGGGCCATCACGCCAGCGACTTCCGCCTCCGTACGGGCTGCCTGGATCATCCCGCGATTCAAGAACATCGGTCCGCCCGGCAGCGCAAACGCGTTGATGTCGCTGAGATTCAGCACATCAAACGAGTAGCGAAACGCCGGCTGGCGGAAATCGGCGGGGATCTCCCGAATCAGCCGCTCGCCGATCCCCTGGATGAAGGAGGTCGTGCGCTCATCGTTCAGCCTGGGCAGCTGCTGGGTGATCTCGGCAGCCGCCTGGCGTCCGAGCTGCACATCCTGCTCGGGTGAGTAACTGTTCCTGCGCATCTCGATCGGCGTCTGGGCCGAAGCCGCGACGACGAGAGCCAGCGCAAGGGCCGGGGCCAGTGCGACGGTGGTGGCGCGTGGGGATCGTCGAGTCATGCCGCTGCAGATTGCAAGGCGGACGCCACGCGGAGTGGCCAGGAAACGCATTGAGTCCTGCGAGAGCGTCCTCTCGGGGATACACTTCGGTGGCTCAGCCTGTCGACAGAGCTCCGGAGCTGCATCCTGGGATCGTGGTGCAGCAGCCCTGTACACTGCCGATCTCACTTCCCTCACACCGCCAAAGTCAGGAGAATGGAGTTCGCGTCGAACTGCAAGCTGGAGGTTTCCATGGCTGAACCAGTCCCGTGCGCACACCCGTCCTGTTCCTGCACGGTCGCTCCCGGGGGGGAATACGGCAAGTACTGCAGCGAACACTGCAAGAAGAGCAGGGATATGACCGAGCTGCGCTGCGGCTGCAATCACCCCGGCTGCCGCTAATCGCTAGACCGGGGGGCTGAGTGGTGGCGGCCGCCGGACAGACTGCCCCCTCCTGATACCGCGGGAGGAGCTTCACGTTTGCCCCGGCCGCCACGGCCATGCGCACCGCAGCCGGCGGTCCGGGCCCCGCCTCCTCTCGGCCGGGCTGCGAGCAAGCGTGGGGTGTTACCCCCCGGATCCCGCCTCGGTCGTCCCGCTGCGCTCGTGGTAATCGAGACGATCGTAGGCCGGCGGCTCTCCGCCCGGCCCCTGCAGGTAGTGCGACATCCACTGCATCAGGCGAAGGTTGTAATCGAGCCGTGATGCCGCGCGCCTGTTGCCGTGTCCCTCTCCGGGGTACCACACCAGGCGTACCGGCGTCCGGCCGTGCATCTTCAGATGTCGATAGAGCTCCAGCGACTGCGTGGGGTTCACGCGCGGATCGGCGGACCCGTGCAGAATCAGCACGGGCGTGCGCGACTTGGCGGCGTGGTACACCGGACTCCGCTCCAGGAACATCTGCCAGTCGTCCCAGACGCGCTTTCTCGCATGCACCAGGTACTCTTCGTCCGGGATGTCCGTCGTGCCGACCTTCGACACCTTGTTGCTGATGCCGACGAACATGACCGCCGCGGCGAACCGCTCGGTGTAATACGTCGCCCCCCAGGCGCTGGCATAGCCCCCGTACGACCCGCCGGTGATGCCGACCTTCTCACGATCGACGAGCCCGCTCCGGACCAGATGATCCACGGCATCGACGAGGTCGTCGAATTCCTTTCCGGCCGCGTCCCCCTGACCCAGCTTTGAAAACGTCACCCCCCGGCCGGTGCTGCCGCGGTAATTCGGATAGAACACCGCAAAGCCCTGTGCGGCCCCGACCTGGCCGGGGTTCGCATACCCGGTGCGCCAGCCATTCGCATCCCGCGCCTCGGGCCCCCCATGGACCGTGAGAATCAGCGGGTACCTGACGCCCGGCTTCTCGTCGATCGGCCGGATCAGAATGCCCTGCAGCTCGAGGCCGTCCCGCGCGGTGAAGGTGACGACCTCCTGTTTGGCAAGGCGCATCCGGGCCAGCCAGGGATTACTGTCGGTCAGCCGGATCGGCGCCCCGGCTCCGGGCTGCAGGACGTAGACCTCCCCCGGATGGGCCGCGGTATCCGCGATCAGGGAGAGCCCCCCGCTCCCCGCCCGATCCAACGTCGTCATCACCAGCGCATCACCGCTGACGAGCGTCTGCCGCGAGGTGCCGTCCCGGCGGACCTCCCCGAGCGTCGACCCGACCCCTTCATCGGCCAGAAACTGCAGCGTGTCGCCGTCCTTCCAGGCGAGCGCGCGCACGTGGGCGTCGTAGCCGGGAAGCAGGTCCCGGAGGGCACCGCCGGATGCAGGGACGACCATGAGGCGCCCCTCCGAGGGATCGTGCTGATCCTCACCCGAGACC
>JACCXG010000165.1 GCA_013697225.1 Acidobacteriota bacterium | reverse complement strand
CGAAGCGCCGGCCGCCGAGGAAGTAGTCGCCGGTGTGGCGCACGCGAAGCCCCGCGACCAGCCCGATGGCCGTGATGATGAGCAGGTAGCCGACGAGGATGACCCAGTCGAGCGGGGCGATGTTCATGCTGTGTCGGAGAGGATATCAATGCCGGCCGCCGGCTGCCAGCGTCTCCCCGCTCTGCGTCCTTCGCCCCCTCCTCCTTTGTGTCTTCCGCTTGGCAGGCACGCTACATCGGCTCCGCTGAGCTCGAGGTGATTGTCTTGCGTCCCATTGCGCGCCTGCGGACCAGCGCGTTCCTGAGCCTTGCGGCCGTCGTCACCTGCGCGGCGGCAGGCAGTGCCGCTCTCGAGCCCCGCGCTCTCTCGTTACGGCAGGTCCTCGCGCGCGCGGCGGACTACTCAGTCGCCTATGGCTCGGCACTCGCCAGCGTCGTCGCCGACGAGACCTTCGTGCAGGAACTCGTCTTGCCGGGGGACGGATCCGTGGTGCGGCAGCGCCGGCTGGAATCGGAGATCGCGTTCGTGAAGCTGGCCCAGACCACCGAATGGCTGGCATTCCGCGGTGTGTTGCGGGTCGACGGAACGCCGGCGGCCCACACCGCGGGGCAGCTCGAGCGCATCTTCCGCTATGCGCCGCAGTCCGCCCTGGCACAGGCGCGGGCGATCACCGCGGGGAGCGCGCGGTACAACCTCGGGCCGGTCGAGCGGAACTTCAACGTGCCGACGACGGTGCTGCAGTTCCTCCTGCCGCAGCATCAGAACAGATTCCGGTTCCGGAAGGTCGGCGAGGAGCGCGCCGGAGACGAGCCGGTCTGGGTCGTCGAGTTTCGCGAGCGAGGTCGATCGACCTTCATCCGGACGCCGGAAGGGCGTGATGCGCCTGCCGAGGGGCGGCTCTGGATTGTTCCTGCCGATGGGCGCGTCATCCGGAGCCGGCTGGTCGTCGAGGCGGGTGTGCGCGCCGAGATCGAGGCGGCCTGGCAATACGACGACCGGCTGCAACTGTGGGTGCCGGAAGAGATGCGCGAACACTACCGCGGTCCCTGGAAGACGACGGGCGACTTGGGCCCGATCGGGGAGCGCTATGACGTCCGCGGCGTCGCGCGATACTCGAACTATCGGCGCTTCGAGGTGGAGTACCGCATCGGGAAGCCCTGATGGCTCCCGGTGCGAGCGCCGGGTTCACGGTTCGTTCGCACGTCGGAAATTCGAGCAGGTCCGCCATCCGGTCCGGATCCTCCGGTCAGGTGGCCTCCAGGTCGGGCGCCTCGCGTGCCAGCATCCTTGTGGCGACACGCAGGACGTCCGGTTCGGACGTCGCGTCATGGAATGCCTCCAGAGCGATCTCGCGTCCCAGGTGGCGATAGCTCTCGAACTGGTCCTCGCCATAGAACTGGTCGCCGGTGGACTCGTGCGGGAACGCGGGGTGACTCGACTTGTACTGGAGGACGGACGTGTTCTCCAGTCCGGTCATCGAGGCCTTGAGGTAAACGAGGACACCATCCGGCACACCATTGCCGTACACGATCCGCCCGACAGCCCAGCGCCTGCTGCTCCATGCGCGTTCCACCCGGATCGAACTGACGTCGATCGCGATGCGGACGCCGAAGTCCACCTCGCACATCCGGATGAGCGTGCCCAGCCCGCCGAACGTGAGCGCCGGGTCGCACTCGCCGTCGCTGATGATGATCACGCGGCACCGGCGGCGGATCAGCTCGTATGCCGCGAGGTTCTCGAAGTGCCCGCTGTCCGAAATCATCACGAACCCTGAGGAGTCGTTCGCGCCGCCGAACAGTTCCGCCAGGAGATAGCGCAGGTTGAAGCGCGGAGAGGGCCGCTTCACCCCGGGCCTGCCGGGATTCGGGAACCACCACCCGAGCCGCACGTTGAACAGCGTCAGCAGGAAGGCCACGACCGGCGAGGTGTGATACCCCATGTTCGGACTTGCTGCCGCGCCCGAGACTGAAATCGCCTGGCCCAGCGTGGGGGCACTCGATTCCCCTCCGTACCTCGGCGTCGGCACGTACCCCAGCTCGCTCGCGGGTCCGGCCTGTGTGCGGGACTTGTAGCCGCTGCCGCAGTGCAGCGGGCTGAGCACGAATGCCGCACTGTGCCGGGTGTGCAGCGCGAGGTCGCTCGATCCCCCCAGGTTCAGGGCACAGTTCACCAGGTGCAGCGGCCGCGTGTTCAGATCCGCCAGCGCGAGGTCGTCCTCGTCGTCGAACCCGGTGAAGTGCTGGGGGTTGCGCTCACCGGGCCTGGTGCGTGTGGCCCCCAGGTAGCAGCGGGCCAGGCGGTTGCGATAGAAGGCGTTGAGGCTGAACTCGTTGATGTCGACGCGCGAGGCCATGAGCAGCAGGGCGGCGATGCACGCGCCCCACACCCACAGCGAGACGGTGAGGAACGTCGCGTGCGAGGCGGCATGTTCACCGGCGGCGGTCAGACCGCGGGCGTCCGGCCAGTTCGTCGCGGCATTGGCCGCGATGACCACCTCCAGCACCCACGCCACGCCGACGAGCAGCCCGGCGATGAACACGAACGGCGCTACCGCAGCGACCACCTCCTTGACCTTGTTGCGCGTGCCCTTCGTCTCGCCGCTGCCGGTGCCGCCGGAGTTCCCCGCGAAGAGACCGGCGATCACGGTGCCGAGCCAGCCGCCCCCTGCGGTGAGGGCGGTCCACGGGTGCGCCTCGATGGCCCACGTCACCAGGACAGGACCGTAGACCGCCGACAGCGCGATTACCATCCACCCCGTCGCGTAGATGCCAAGCCAGGCACCGAGGCGGCTCCACCACTCACGCGCGCCATCCGTGGACTGCCGCCCCATCATGCCGATCAGGATGACGATCGTGAGGACGAAGGCGCCCGCCACAAGCGGGGGGCCCAGAACGAAGGCGCGGCGCACGCCGTCGGGATGGGTCTGCCATCCGTGCAGCAGGAGCATCACCGCGCACAACAGCCCGTGCATTACGAGGACGGCGACCACCGGCGCGCAGCAGGCGGCCGCCCAGCTCGCTCGTTCGCGTCGGCTCCTGACCGACGCGGCCGAGAGCAGCCACAGCGAGACGAAGACCACCGATAGGGGAAACGGCCAGTATCTCCACGCGGTCGTGAAGAAACCGCCGTAGCTGTCGATCCTCGAGAGCGCGCCGTGCCCCGCAGCACCCGTCGTCTCCCCCCACAGGATTGCGGCGACCAGGTACGCCGCGGTCATCAGCGGAACGACCACCGCGGCCTGCACCCAATTCTGGGTGTAGTTCACCCCCTCGGGGGGATCGTCATTGGGCCAGACCGCCGCGGTGATCCGCACGAAGACCGGCTGCAGCAGGAACCCGCCAGCCACCAGCAGCAGCGCGACAGGAAGGGCTGCGCTGTACGCGACCTGACCGTCGGGGAAGGGATCGAAAGCTGTCCAGCGGGCATACATCCAGGCGGCGGCCAGGCACGCGGCCGCGGCTGCGAGCCCCGCGGGCCAGCTCGTGGCCCTGAGCAGCGCCACCGGATGCCCGCTCGTGACGCGCATCTGATTGCCGGCAATCCCGACCACGCCCAGGATGAAGAGGACGATGGTGAGCCAGCGCAGGCTGCCCGCCGCCGGCCAGTGCTGGAACAGCTCGAACAGCGGCCGCGGCAGCATCAGCGCGCAGGCAATCGCCAAAACGACCGTGAGCTGCACGAGCAGGGTATTGCGCAGCCAGATGGTGGCCATCGACCACGTATCCGCACTGAAGAAGCCGACTTCCGGCGAGAGGTAGTTGGAGTAGCGCCGCAGGTGGCGGATGGCTTCCACCCAGTCTGCACCGGGCTCCAGCCAATCTGGATGGCGCTTGTGGCCGGCACTCAGCCATGCGCCGATGTAGCCGCCGCCTGACACAGTTGACAGGTAGTCAATCCCCCTCAGGAGGCCCAACCCCTTGAGGCTTTCGAGCACGCCGAGCCCGAAGGTGGCGCTGCGGATGCCGCCGCCGGAAAACGCCAGGCCGACGAGGTCCGGGTTCTCCGGGTCGCCCTGCCTGTGCCGACGGAGCGCGTCGAGCTCCGCGGTGTATGCTTCATCCCAGTTCCGGTGATCGTCGGTGGCGGCCATGCCCTGCTCCTTGTGTCCTTCAGCCACTCCTCGAGGCGCACCATTCACGTGCCGGTCCGACGACGGTGGACCGTATGCTGGTCAACGCCGTGCCCGCCGGTCGGCATCGAGACGGCGAGGGCAGCAGCCGGGGATCCGCTGGAGAACGGCAGTGCAGTCTAGCGCGGCAGTTCGATGGATTCAATTACTCAGGACGCCTGGAGCAGTACCTGTTCACCGGTTGCGAGTGACGGGTTCTTCGGCGATTCTTCCCACCGTCCGGCATGCCACTGAACGGCTTCAAGACGCTTTCATGTACCCCGTGGATCAGTACTGCAGCACCACGTGCAGTTGTTCCTCGTCGAGCTTCGCTCGTCCGCCGAGCGCGACGAGCTCGATGAGAAAGGCCACTCCGACAATGTCCCCCCCCAGTTGCTTGACGAGCTGCACCGTTGCGTTGGCGGTTCCGCCCGTCGCGAGTAGATCGT
>JACCXG010000152.1 GCA_013697225.1 Acidobacteriota bacterium | reverse complement strand
CGGCGCAGAGCCACGACGACGACCGCCACGAAGACGATCACGAACGCGGCTATTACCAGCCGGGCGGCTTTCTGCCAGCGCATCAGGAGGGATCCAGATCTCCGCTTCTTGTTTCCAGCTTTCCCGTTCCAGCTTCCTGCTTCCGGCTGCCCGTTTCCAGCTTCCCCTTGACTCTGCTGGCGGAAGGAGGGCCCAGCCTGGCGGGAAGACGGCCGGACGTTCTCTCGGGTGGACGCCCCCCGCCCGTATCAGGAGCGGAAAGTATGAGAACAGGGAGCAGATAACTATTGTAGGTCTTCAGGTGCCCTGATGTCGCAGACGCTGAGCTCCAGGTAGGTCTCACCCTGGTATTCGTTCCGGTCGAGCGAAAACGCCAGGTTCACCGCGGCCCGATGCTGCTCGAGGAAGCCGGTTCGTTCGGCAGCGCGCCACGCAATGGCCCGGAAGCGGCGGCCCTCCTGGCTGAAGGTCATCTTGAGGTGCCGCTCCTTGATGGTGCGAGGGCCGTCCACGATTTCCACCGGGTTGGCGTGGAAGACCGGCCGCGGATTGCCCATCCCGAACGGGCCGAGCGAGTCCAGGCCGCGGACGAGGTCGTGCGTGATCGCCTTGAGCGCCAGAGGGGCGTCGATCCGGAGCCGTGGGCGCAGCTGATCGGGGTGCAGCACATCGTCTGCCCACGCATTGATCCGAGCCCGGAACTCCGGCACCCGTCCAGCCTCCATCGTCAATCCGGCTGCCTGCTTGTGCCCGCCGAACTTCACGAAGAGGTCCGCGCAGCGTTCGAGGGCGCCGAGCATGTCGAAGTCAGGGATACTCCGGCAGGATCCGTGGGCGATATCACCGTCGATGGAGAGGACGATAGCCGGCTTGTGATAAGCGTCCACCAGCTTGGAGGCGGCAATGCCGATGACCCCCCTGTGCCAGCCGATCCCTCCTACTACGAGGACGTTGTGGGCGCCAACGGCCGGGTCGGTCTCGATGGCCTTCCTGGCCTGGACCACCAGTTCCGCCTCCTCCTGCTGGCGCTTCAGGTTCTCGTCGTTGAGCTGCTGAGCAAGGCCACGGGCCTGGGCTTCAAAGGCATTATCGGTGGCCAGCAGCAGACGAGTGGCGATATCAGGAGTGCTCATCCGCCCGGCCGCATTGACTCGCGGGGCCAGCATGAAGGCTACCTGGTAACTGTCGATGGTCTTCCCGGACAGGCCGCTGCAGTCCAGGAGCGCCCTGAGCCCCACCGTGTGGGGACCACGGCTCAGGGAGGCCAGGCCGAGCCGGGCGATGACGCGGTTCTCACCAACCAGGGGCACGACGTCTGCCAGCGTGCCGATCGCCGCGATCTTGACGAAGGCCGGCAGCCACTTCGAGCGTCCGGCCCGATCGCAGAGAGCCTGGACCACCTTCAGGGCGACGCCGACACCTGCAAGCGACTTGTCAGGGTACGTGCAGTCGTGGCGCTTTGGATTGATGACCGCGAGCGCCGCCGGGAGCTCACCATCCGGCTCGTGATGGTCGGTGATGATCAGATCGACTCCGAGCTCCCGTGCCCGTCGCGCGGCGTCCATCCCGCGGATTCCGCAGTCGACCGAGACGATCAGCGACACGCCGTCCGCGTGCAGCCGCTCGATGGCGGCGGGCTGGAGCCCGTAGCCGTCCCGCAGCCGCTCCGGGATGAAATGGACGACGTCGCCGCCGAGCATTTCGAGTGCGCGGCGGAGGATGACGGTTGACGTGATGCCGTCCACGTCGTAGTCCCCGTGAATCGCAATCCGCTCGCGCCGCGCGACCGCCCCTTCCAGCCGCTCGACAGCCGCGGACATGCCGGTGAGCCGCATCGGATCGTGCAGGTGATCGAGCGAGGGCTGAAGGAATCGGAGAGCCGCCTCCGGATCCGCGAGGCCGCGCATGCACAGGAGCCGCGCCACCGTCGGATGGAGGTTCAGGGCGGCGGCGAGCTCGGCCGAGCGGGTTTCGTCACACGGCAGGTGGTGCCAGACGAGAGTCTTCATGCAGCGGGGCCGCCGTCGCCTGTCGGGCCACCTGCGACGGGATTCTCCGGATGTCGAGCACTGCTTGAGGGCATCTGCGACTGCATGTCCACGAAGGCCTGTCCTTCCCGCCCCATCCGACGGAACTTCTCGTAGCGTTCCGTCAGGCGTGCCTCGGCAGGCACGCCTGCCAGCGCCACGAGCGTGCGCTCGAGCGCCTGGTCCACGAGCGAGCACGCCAGGGCGTGGTCGTTGTGTGCGCCCCCGGCCGGCTCCGGGACGATCTCGTCGATGAGCCCGAGCTGCAGCAGATCGGGCGCTGTGATCTTCAGCGCCTCGGCTGCTTCCACCTTCCGGTTGGCGTCCCGCCAGAGAATGGCCGCGCAGCCTTCCGGCGGGATCACGCTGTAGACAGCAAACTCCTGCATCAGGACGCGGTCGCCGATCGCGAGGCCCAGTGCGCCGCCGCTTCCCCCCTCCCCGCAGACGATCACGACGATCGGGACGTCGAGCATGACCATCTCGCGGAGATTGTAGGCAATGGCCTCGGCCACGCCACGTTCTTCGGATTCGATACCGGGGTAGGCCGCGGGGGTGTCGATGAACACCACGATGGGACGTCCGAACTTGTGCGCCAGCTGCATGATCCGCAGGGCCTTGCGGTACCCCTCCGGTCTCGCATATCCAAAATTGCGGAAGATTTTCTGCTTCGTATCTCCGCCCTTCTGGTGCCCGACCAGGCAGACCGGCTGCCCTTTGTAGTCCGCGAACCCGCAGACGATTGCGTGGTCGTCGGCAAAGCGCCGGTCGCCGTGGAGCTCGTCGAACCCGGTGAACAGACGCTCCACGTAATCAAGCGTGTTCGGGCGCGAGGAGTGGCGCGCGACAAGCACCCGCTGCCACGGTGTGAGGCTGGCGTACAGCTCGGCCCGGATCTCGTCGGCCCGCCGGCGCAGTGTGTCGATGGATCGCTGGCGATCCGCCGTCTGCGGCAGCATGCTCAGGGCTTCGATCTCCTTCAGCAGCACGCCGACCGGCTCCTCGAACTCGAGCAGTTCAGGTATCCGCGTGGAGCTCACCGCAACTCCACCGATCCGGCCCCGCAGATCTGTTCGACCTCGGTGACGAGACGTTCGGAGGGCCGGACGCGCTGAGCGACCTCGGAGCGCACACGCAGAGGTTTGTCCTGGCTGCGGACCGCCAGTTCGAGGAACACCCGTCGATCTCCCCGGTGCTTCGTGAGCAGCTCGGCCAGGGCCTCGAAGGTGTTCCGGCGTGCCGACGGGCCCGAGAGGTGAATCACCACCTCACGGGTCGTCCGTTCCTTCAGCGCCGCGATCGGGAGCAGCTCGGTGGCGACGTGCCGCGCCGACTCCTCATCCCGTTCGTACTTCCCCCGGACGAGCAGCATGGCGTCCGCTTCGATCAGCGATCCGTGCTTGGCGAAGGTTTCAGGGAACACGACCACCTCCAGGCTGCCGGCGATGTCGTCGAGCATGAACACGCACATGCGGTCCCCCTTCTTTGTCTTCAGGGGGCGCAGGCCACTGACGATTCCCCCGATCCAGACGTCGGGCTCCGCGGCGGTGAGCTCGGCGACGCGCTTGGCGCCAAAGACCTTCAGCTCCTCCGAGAAGCGCTCGAGCGGGTGGCCGCTCATGTAGAGCCCGAGCGCCTCCTTCTCGTAGGCCAATTGCAGCACCTCCGGCCACGGAGGGGCGTCCGGGAGCCGGACCGTCTCGGAGGGGCCATCCTCGGTCGCCCCGCCAAACAGCTGTGACTGCCCTTTGTCGCGGTCTCGCTGGTGGCGCCCGCCATGCTCGATGGCGCGATCGACCGCAGCGAACAGGCAGGCGCGGCGCTCCCGCACGCTGCGGTGCGCCTCGCACGCCAGCGAGTCGAGCGCGCCGGCCTTGATCAGGCTCTCGAGCACGCGCTTGTTCACCAGGCGGAGGTCGACGTGCTCACAGAGTGTGTGGAGCGAGTCGAGGCGCCCGAGCTCGCGGCGCACCGACAGGAACGAGAGAATCGCCCCTTCTCCGACGTTCTTGATTGCACAGAGGCCGAACCGCACCCCCTCCCTGTCGACGGTGAACGCCATCTCGCTGGAGTTGATGTCCGGCTGGAGGATGGGGATGCCGAGCTCGCGGCACTCCCCCAGATACATCGCCAGCTTGTCGGTGTTCGCCGCCTCGATCGTCAACAGCGCCGCCATGAAGTGCCACGGGTAGTTGGCTTTCAGGTACGCCGTCTGGTATGCAACCCAGGCATACGTGGTGGAGTGCGACTTGTTGAAGCCGTACCCGGCGAAGAACTCCATCAGGTCGAAAATCTTGGTGGCCTTCTTCTCGCTGATCCCGTTGCCGCGCGCCCCTTCCATGAAGGCCTGGCGCTGCTTGGCCATGACCTTCGGGTCCTTCTTCCCCATGGCTTTGCGCAGCATGTCGGACTGGCCCATGGAGAAGCCGGCAAGCACCGCCGCGATCCGCATGACCTGCTCCTGGTAGGCGATGACGCCGTACGTGTCGGAGAGGATGGGCGCCAGCTGCGGGAGCTCGTACTTGACCTCCGTCTTTCCCTGCTTCCGGGAGATGAAGTCGTCGACCATCCCGCTCTTCAGGGGTCCCGGCCGGTAGAGCGCGTTCAGCGCGATCAGGTCGTCGAGGCGTTCCGGCTTTGCCTTGCGGAGCAGTTCGCGCATCCCGGAGCTCTCGAACTGGAACACCCCGTACGACTGCCCCTCGCCAAACAGCTTGTAGGTCTTCGCATCGTCCAGCGGGATGGCGTCGATGTCGAGGTCGACGCCTTCGGTCCGCTTGATCTCGTCGAGGGCGTCGCGGATCAGGGTGAGCGTGCTCAGGCCAAGGAAGTCCATCTTCAGCAGGCCGACGCGCTCGACCTCCTTCATGGCCCACTGCGTGACGATTTCGTCCTTCTGACTCTTGTAAAGCGGAATGAATTCGGTGAGCGGCCGCGGCGCAATCACGACGCCGGCCGCGTGGACCGAGGCGTGCCGCGTCATTCCCTCGAGGCGCTGGGCCACCTCGAGCAGCTCGCGCACGCGGTCGTCCTTGTCCCGCAGGTCCCTGAGCGCCGGGCTCTCCTCGAGCGCTTTGGCCAGGGTCATGTCGAGCGTGGGAGGCACGGCCTTGGCGACGCGGTCGGCGTCGGCATAGGGGATGTCCATCACCCGCGCCACGTCCCTGACCACCGCCCGCGCCTTCATCGTGCCGAACGTGATGATTTGCGCGACGTTCTCCCGGCCGTACTTGCGGGTGACGTAGTCGATGACCTCCCCCCGCCGGCGCTCGCAGAAATCGATGTCGATGTCGGGCAGCGACACGCGTTCGGGGTTCAGGAACCGCTCGAAGATGAGGTCGTACTCCATCGGATCGACGTCGGTGATCCGGAGGCAGTAGGCAACGAAGCTGCCGGCCGCCGATCCGCGCCCGGGCCCGACCGGGACCCCCTGCTCGCGCGCATACCGGATGAAATCCCACACGATCAGGAAGTACCCGGGGTACTTCATCTGCTTGATCATGTCGATCTCGTAGGTCAGCCGCCGTTCGTACTCGTCGACCGTGTGCTTCAGGATCCCGCGGGAGGCCAGCTCCTGCAGCCGGGGCAGTCGCTGCGCAAAGCCTTCCCGCACGACGTGCTCGAAATAGTCGTCGAGCGTGAAGCCTGCCGGCACGTCGAAGTTCGGGAGGTGATTGACCGTGCCGGAGAGGTCGACATTGCACCGTTCGGCAATGCGCACGCTGTTGGCGAGCGCCTGCGGAAAGTCCTTGAAGACCACCGCCATCTCGGCCGCTGTCTTCAGATAGAACTGATCCCCGTGATATTTCAGCCG
>JACCXG010000105.1 GCA_013697225.1 Acidobacteriota bacterium | reverse complement strand
ACACCTGCTGCGGGAAACGATGACCACCATCGAAGCGCAGCTCGATCCGGATCTCTTCATCCGGATTCATCGCTGCCACATCGTGAACTTGGACCGTATCAAGGAGCTCCAGCCCTGGTTCAACGGCGAGTACGTCGTGAGCCTGACAACGGGAGCGCGGTTGACGCTGAGCCGTGGCTACCGCGAGAAGCTCCACGCCCGGCTCGGACACTGAGCACCTTCAGCGGCCGGACGACCGGGCGCTGTCCAGACTCCATCCGAAGGACAGCGCGACGTCGCCGTCGCGCAGCCCGCGCGCGAGATCGGCGCGCAGAACTCCGGATCCGGGCAAGGCGAGCCGCAGTCCCACCCCGACGTCCACGTGCGCCCGCGAGTCACCGAAACCGTCCCCCGCCGACGCACGCGCGAAGTCCACGAAGGCAGCGGACCCCACGCGCAGCACCCGGCGGAGTGGCGGGCTCCAGCGTCGCAGCTCGGTCGTGGCGTGCACGAGCCGCCGTCCGAATGCGCCCCCGCCAATCACTCCCCCCTCGAGGAGCGGGTGTGCACGGAGGAGTTCGCTCCGGCCCTGCCCCGTGCCCGCGCCAGCCCAGAGCGCCAGCGGGGCCTCAGCGCCGACCGCGCTGACACCACCCCGCGAGAGCCAGACCATTCCCTCGTTGGCCGACCGGGATCTCCAGTTCACCGAAGAATGAAGGGACCACGTCCGGACCGCCCCGGCCCAGGCCCCAGCCTGCGCCTGCAGGGAAACCCGGTCCGCGGCAAGGCGAACGTCTACGCCGCCGGCGACCGCTGCCGCCGTTCCCCTGTCCCACTCGTCCACGGCGACGGCCCCATCCAGGCGAATCGCGTGGGTTGCCCAGCGGGCCATGCTCACGGAAAGCTGCCTGCGCTCTTCTTCCATTTCTGACGGACCAGGACGATACGTCTGGCGTTCCGATAGTCCCTCCAGGCTCAATGTCCCCCCGAAGGCCGGTACCGCGAGTCCCACCGAGACGCGCGGCCGCGCTTCCCACCAGCGCCAGGCAGCGTGCCAGAGCTCCCCTCCGCCCGTCGGCCCGGCCACCTGCAGCCGCAGTTCCCTGTCGGTGAGCGCCTGGAGGCCCACGGCTGCCAGCGCGAGTGGTGCTCGAGGAAAGACAGGACGTTCAATCACGGCGGCGGTGACCTGGGCGAGACCGTGACCATCCGGGGCATAGGTGACGCGGGAACCGGCGACCGCGGGCAGCGCATCAAGTCGCCGGCCCGCCCGCTCCAAGGCTTCCGCTGTCAGGCGCGTCCGTGGCGACAGCCCGATGGCTCCTGCGGCGACAGCAAAGCGTGTCCGCTCCAGACCACGCACGTCCACGAGGTCGATGGTTGGCTCCCCCACGAGATTCCAGGCGTCGAGCGCGCCGAGCGAGTCACCTTCCAGGAACAGGCTCGTGGCAAGGATACGCGCCGCGTGCGCGTCACCCCCGTCACGTGCCAGCGCACGGCGGGCATCCGCCGCCGCAGCCTTCCAGTCCTTGCTAACAGCGTGCAGACCAGCGAGCTCTCGCCAGGGGGCCGCCTCCCGGGGGCACCGCGCAGCCGCAAGAGTCAGGAGTGCGCGAGCATCATCGAGCGAACCATCGTTCGCCAGCCGTACGGCCTGCTCCACCAGGCCCGCGCAGACGCGTCCTGGCGCCGTCGTGTCTGCGACCCGCCCGGCTGCGGGCGAGCAGACGTCCCCCGCGTTGCCCGAGCTCTCTGGCGCGACCAGCATGGTCCAGAACCCGGATCGGCTCCAGGCCTGCATGAAAGCTGCTTCGTCGAGAATCCTGAAGGGGGCCCGCGCGGGATCGTGCAGCACGACGCGCCCATCATGCCATCCCACAATCACAACGTAGTGAAACCGGGTGGGTCTATCTTCGATGAGCGCGATCGGAGGACGCAGCGCGTCCAGCCCCTCGCGAACGAGTGCGCCGGTCCCTTCGAACGACACTGCCTGCCAGCCCCGGGTGTGAAGCGCTCGGAGGAGATCCTCACCACGGATGCCTCCCGCCTCTCGATCGACGAGCTCGGAGAAGTCTTCCGCGTAAATGCCAGTCTCCCCCCAGTAGCGCATCACCATGGCGGCCGCGGCGCCGCCACAGAGCTCGATGCTCTGGGGCACGTACGGAACGTCGAGGAGTTTGAGCGGTGAGGAAGACGATTGCGCGGAGGCAGAAACGGCTGTCGCCGCGACGCAGAGCGCTGCCGCGACAGCCTGACAGAGCCGGAAGAACCTCGGCGTCAATCCGCGATGACGACGATCAGGAGCACCAGGAGCAGGACGATGATGATGGTGGTCGTCGAGATCACCACCGTGGACGCCCCGCCAGCCAGGTCGTTCTGGACGTTGCGGGCCTGGGCGGCGAAATCCCGCAGGTCCTGACCTTCCAGCGTGGAGACCGCGGCCTGGGCCTTCTCCAGCGACACGCCCGCGGACGCCGCGATCTGGCGAACCTCGGCGCGCTGCAGCAGCGACAGAATGGCGTCGCGGTCCGACTGATCCTGACTCACCCGCTCCTGAACGGCGGTGGCGAGCGCGGATGTCCCGATGACATGGGTCTGCGCCTGTGCGGCTGGCGCGATGAACAGTGCGGCCAGAAGCACCGCAAGCGTACGCCGGACGATTCTCATCTGAAGCCCTCCCTGAACGGTCCCTGCGGGGACACTCTGCCCGCTGCATTAGCATTCCGCGTGCCACGCAACGGTTCAGCCGGCCTCGCGGGCACGCACGACCCACAGCCGGACGGCCGCACCGATGAGCGCACCCACCACCGCATAGACGACATCCGTGCAGGACGGGTACCGGATCGTACTGAACAATTGCAGGAGCTCGGCACTGATCGACGTCAGGGCCGCAGCCGCCATGAGCCGGAGCAGCCCTCCCGGGCGGGCGGCAAATGAATAACCAAAGGGGATGAACATCAGCAGGTTCACACCCAGGTCCAGAATCTTGTCGGCCGGGTCGGTGAACGGCACCAGCGAGATCCGGTGCCACTGCGGGTCTGCCGTCAGCCCGATGGGAAAACTGGCAATCCACACCACGGGAATCCACCACACCCAGAGGGGGAGGCGATGCAGAGCAACGGGCACCCGGAACTAGCCCTTCCGGATTTCGCCTCGCCGCAACTGGCGGTACATGTCGAGGGCCTCGCGAATGATCCGGATGGCGTCCTGCACGCCGAGCAGGTCCTCGACGACGACCTGCTTGTGCTCGAGGGTCTTGTAGTCTTCGAAGAAGCGGCGGATTTCGCGGAGGGCATGCCCGGGGATCTGCGCCTTGTCGGTGTACTCGGCAAAGGCGGGGTCGCGGACGCTGACCGCCACGATCTTGTCGTCAATCCCCTTCTCGTCGCGCATACGCATGACTCCGATGGCACGCGCTTCCACCAG
Source organism: Acidobacteriota bacterium (assembly GCA_013697225.1). Taxonomy (GTDB): domain Bacteria; phylum Acidobacteriota; class Vicinamibacteria; order Vicinamibacterales; family 2-12-FULL-66-21; genus JACCXG01. The sequence continues at coordinate 5,477 of JACCXG010000105.1, read as the reverse complement.
CGTCAGCGGATGAACCGGTTCCTGGCTGATGACCAGCGCATCGAGGGGGTCGCCATCGTCGCAGAAGGTTCTGGGGATGAAACCGTAATCGGCGGGATAGTGGACGGCGCTGTACAGGACGCGATCCAGACGGAGCAGACCAGTTTCCTTGTCCAGTTCGTACTTGTTCTTACTCCCCTTCGGGACCTCGATGACTACGGGAAACGCCTTCTCGACGATCGCATCGTCTACATAACAGTCGTGCCACGGGTGCATGCCTCAAAGTAGCATGCCGGGGGGCAAACGGCCGAGTCGGGTCAGTCTGCGGGCTTGGGAAAGGGCTCCGGCCGGTGCCGGCCGTCCCCGATGAGCACACGGCTGGCCCGTGCGATAAGCCGGCTCGAATCGGTCCGGCGGTCGGAGGACGCTTCGGCGCGCTGAACGGCCGATTTTCGTACCGCAGGTGCAGCCCGTGGCGGCTGCTGGGCTGACCGGGTGGGAGCCGGGGTGACGTGAATCAGGTCGTACACCACCTGTACTGAATCATCAGAGGGCGTCTCAAGGGGTATTGATGCAGCCGGCTGGGACGAAGCGGAGGCACTCTCCCCTGCGAAATCTCCGTCCGGGGCAGTTGTGCCGCCGGGCGCCCCGGCAAGGGCTGGTTCCGGGCCTGTCTGAGTGCGGATACCAGCGCCGCCGGAGAGCCATGTCACAACGGCGGAGGCCAGAACGACCAGAATCAATACCCGTCGGTTCATATTCGCCATTATGTAGCCAGAGGCATGCCAGACGCTACAGCCGAGCCGGCGGGCGGCGCTGCGTCCCCTGAGCCACTCATTTTTCACCCCCGAACACCGCACCGTCACAGCACCACCTCCTGAGGCGCGCTAGACTGCTGTGACTGCATGTCCCTCCGCACACGACTCATCATCGTCTTTCTGCTGTTGTCCGTCCTGCCCTTGAGCGCGGTGACCTTCCTGGCGCACCGGTCCTGGGTGGGCACGTTCGAAGCCGCGGCACAGCGCGAAGCAACGGCGAGTGCCGCAGACATGGGGCGGCGGATGGAGCGCATCATGGCGGACGTCGGCCGGCGCATGGACCGCATGTTCGAGGACGGAGACGGGCGCGGTGGACCGGGCATGCGTGACCGCGTCGCACCGATGCTCGGCGACACAGCCTCCCTCGTGGAACGTGTGGAGTTGCGGCGCACGGTCCCCGCCGGCCGGCCTACCGGGCCGCCACCGCCCCCTGCCCCGCCCGAGGGCGCCCGGGGGCGCGGGTTCCCTGACCCTGACGGGCCTCGTTTTGGAGGTCGAGGGGGCAGGGGCCGTGGCGGGTGGGGACCGCCACCCGATGCGGCATCACCGGAGCCTGCACCGGAGGTCATCGTCGTCGATGTGCAGGAGGCAATTGCCGAAGCCCGGCGCGTAGCCCAGACCGACGTCCCCCCTGGCGACTCGGGGACGCCTGCCGCACAGACTCTGGAGGAAAGCCTGGCGACAGCCGAAGAAGCCGCGCGGAGAGCAGCCGAGACCACCTCGCAGGCTGCGGCCGACGCGCGCGCCATGCGGCTGCAGGTGGAGGGCCGGCGCGTAGAGATTGCCGTCACCGAGGACGGCAGGGTCGTAGGTACCGCGAACGCCACCCTCAACCTGGATCGCACCCTCCGTGCGGTATTCGCGTTTGCCCGCAGCGATCAGGGGGAGATCCCCTTCGCGATAGATACACGCGGCGCCCTGCACAACCCCGACCCGGAACAGCGGAAGACACTGGAGTCCTTCGGAGTTGCTGCCCTGGGCCCGGCCGCGGCAGACGGGCGTCCGAGGCGCGCGGGGGACTGGCTGATCGTCGCGCGGAAAGATCCGAGCGGATTGATCTTCGGGATGGCCCGGCCCATTGGTGAATCGCTCAGGGAGATCCGGCGTGCATCCGTGCGTAACCTCTCTATCGGCCTGCTGTTCATCGCCCTCGCGCTCGTTGGTGTCGTGCCAATTTCCCACGGGATGACGCGCCACCTCGCGTCGCTGAACGCCGGCGTGCGCCAGCTCGCCGCCGGGGACTTCCGCGCGCGCGTTCCAGTACGCACGAAGGACGAATTCGGTTCACTTGCCGCGGCCTTCAACCAGATGGCCGAAGACCTCGAGCGGCACCAGGCCATGGCCGTCCAGCAGGAACGGCTGCGCCGGGAACTCGAGCTCTCGCGTTTGATCCAGACGGAGATGCTGCCTCGCAGCCCGCTTCGCCTCGGCGCGGCGGAGATCAACGGCGTGTCCATTCCGGCACTCGAGGTTGGAGGGGACTTCTTCAACTACTTTGCGCTCGAGGACGGTCGTCTGGCGCTGCTCGTGGGGGACGTCTCGGGCAAGGGGGTCAGCGCCGCGCTGCTGATGGCGAACGTGCAGGCCACGCTTCGAGCCCGGCTGACGCGAAGCGCCAACCTCGCGGAACTGGCGGCAGAACTCGACAAGAGCATTGCGGAAAGTACACCAGGAGCCGTATACCTGACACTTTTCATGGCGGTGCTCGATCCGATGGGCTACCAGCTTCGGTATGTGAACGCGGGCCATAATCCGCCGTTCGTTCTGCACGCTGCGGGAGGGATCGAGGCGATGGCGGCGACAGGATTGCCGATTGCCCTCTATCCGGGACGGCCGTACGAAGAGGCTGCCGTGCAGGTGGACGCGGGGGATCTTCTGTTCTTCTACACGGACGGCCTCGTCGAAACCGAAAACGAATCGGGCGAGATGTTCGGCACCGACCGGCTGGAGGCGCTGCTCGTAGAGGGTCAGACCGACGGCATCGATACCGTGCTCCAGCGCATAGAGCAGGCGGCCCGGACGTTCCGGGGGAAGGCCGAGCCGTTCGACGACGCGACGATGATGGCGCTGAGACTGGACAGCGGCACCCGCGCCTGAAGGGGATCTACTCGGCGCGAAGCGCCTCGATCGGCTCGATGTTGGCTGCCTTGCGAGCCGGGTACCAGCCGAAGAAGATACCCACGACCGCAGCGAACGCGAACGCGCCGAGCGCCGCGCCGGGGGCCACATGGCTCGGCCACTCGAGAAATTCCGATAGACCTGTCGCCAGACCGTAGCCGAGCATGATCCCCAATACTCCGCCGGCAAGGCTGAGCAGAACAGCCTCCGTCAGAAACTGCATCAGCACGTCCCGCCGGCGGGCCCCGACAGCCAGGCGGATACCGATCTCCCGGGTCCGTTCCGTCACCGACACAAGCATGATGTTCATCACGCCGATGCCGCCGACCAGGAGCGAGACAGCCGCGACGCCCGACAGCAGGGACGTCATCGTGCGCGTCGTGCTCGTTCGGATTGCCGCGATCTCCTCGAGCGTGCGCACGCGGAACAGGTCCGTTCCGCCAGGATTCGACTCTGCCCCGAAGAGCGCATCGCGCACGGCCGTGCCGATCACCGCCACGCGCTCCGCTGTCTCCACTTCCGTGCGCGTGAAGAACCGCCCCATCAGCATCGGCCACGAACGGATGAACGGAAGGTCTTCCCCCACCCCCTCTACGCTCGCGGACCAGTTCTGTCCGGCTGAGACCAGCTGCTGACGAGTCCGCACGCCTGGACTGACGTAAGCGACACCGGGGATCTCGCGGCGGATGGCCTCCGCGTCGGCGTCCGTCAATCGGCTCGACGAACCCATTCCGAGTCGCACGCCTCCAGACGTCCAGTTTCCGGCGCTGACGATGATGAGGTTGGTCCCCGCCGACATCACCTCCTCCTCCACTATCGAAGAAGCACCCCTGCCGAGAGCGACGATCGTGATGACCGCCGTGACCCCGATCACGAGGCTCAGCATCGTGAGGATGGTGCGGAGGAGGTTGCGGCGCAGGGCCAGCACCGCAACGCGCAGGGTGGTAGCAAAATCCATACTACGACCCAGTATACCCGTCTCGGGCGGTCGAGAGGCTGCGTGGCAGCAGAAGCGGGCTGTGCGGCTGGGCTGACGCCCGGCACAACGACGGGTCAGCTGACAGAGGGGACCTCACGCCCGCGTGCGGCCGAGGGAACTTACGCCCTCGGCAGGTACAATTCGGCGCCAGGGCCGACGGGAAGACCCAGGACAATCCAGATCACCAGAAGCAGTGTCCAGCCCGCAAGGAAGACGGCGGAATACGGGAGCATTGTGGCAACGAGGGTCCCGATGCCGGCACCCGGCTGGTACCGCTGCATGAACGCGATGATCAGCGCGAAGTAGGACATCATCGGCGAGATGATGTTCGTCGTGCTGTCTCCAATCCGGTAGGCTGCCTGTGTGAATTCCGGCGTGTAGCCGAGGAGCATGAGCATCGGCACGAAGACCGGCGCCATGATCGCCCACTTGGCCGACGCGCTCCCCATGAACAGATTGATGAAGGCGGAAACCAGCACGAAGGCGACGATCAGCGGAATCGTCCCGAGCCCGGCCGCCTGCAGGGCTCCGGCTCCCTTGATGGCGAAGATGAGTCCCAGGTTCGTCCAATTGAAGAACGCGACGAACTGGGCGGCGAAGAAGACCAGGACCAGGTAGACGCCGAGCGTTTCCATCGCCTTTCCCATGGCCTTCACAACATCGTTGTCACTCCGCACCGTCCCCGCGGCAATGCCGTAGGCCAGCCCCGTGACCGCCCCGGCCGCGAAGATCAGCGCCACGATCCCGGACATGAACGGAGAGCGAAGCAGTCCGCCCGTCTGCGGATCGCGCAGGAAGCCTCCCTCCGGCACCGTGCCCCAGAGGATCACTGCGGTGAACACGAGGGCGGCAATACCCGCTGACCATAAGCCGCGCCTCTCGAGGGGGCCGAGGGTTGTCGCCGCGGCGTCGCCGTGCGCGGGACCTTCGAAGCGTCCAAGTCGCGGCTCGACGATGCGCTCCGTCACGAAGGTTCCCAGACCCGCGATGAGGAACGTCGACACCACCATGAAGTAGTAGTTCGCCGACGGGTTGACCCTGTAAGCCGGGTCGATGATCCGCGCCGCTTCTTCCGAAAGCCCGGCGAGCAGGGGGTCCACCGTCCCGAGGAGGAGGTTGGCGCTGTACCCGCCAGATACTCCGGCAAACGCGGCGGCCATCCCGGCCAAAGGATGCCGCCCGACCGCATGGAACATGATGGCTGCCAGAGGGATCAGCAGCACGTAGCCGACCTCTCCCCCGGTGTTCGACATGATCCCCGCGAACACGATCGCCAGGGTGAGCGCGCGTGGCGGCGCCGAAAGCACCACCAGCTTCAACCCGGCGCCGATCAGGCCGCTTCCCTCCGCCACGGCAATACCGAGCATTGCCACGAGCACCGTTCCGAGCGGAGCGAAGCCGGTGAAGTTCGTGACGAGTTCCGTCATGATCCGGTGGAGGCCCGCAACCGTCATCAGGCTCACCGGCTGCACCGGCTGCCCCGTTCCGGGGTGGGTGACCGCCAGATCGAACTGCGCGGCTACCGCCGACAGGATGATGACGAGCACCGCCATGACGGCAAACAGCGTGGCGGGGTGCGGCAG
>JACCXG010000525.1 GCA_013697225.1 Acidobacteriota bacterium | reverse complement strand
GCGATCAGGGACCGACAAGGATCACGTCGCATCTCCGCGGGCCGTGGACACCGCGGATGCGTGTCATCTCGATGTCAGCAGTCGCCGAGGGGCCGGAGATAGTGGTCACCAGTGCAGGGCGCTCCCGCTCCAGCACATCGAACGCCTCGGGAACGGTCTGGACCACCTGCTCCGTGAACACGACGCACAGGTGGTAATCGGGGACGAGCGTCAGCGCACGGCGCCCTTCCGCGGGGCCGTGCCGGAGAACGATCGTGCCGGTGCTGGCAATCGCCTGCGAGCACCCGGTGATCACTCCGTCCGTCGCGTCCAGGTCCCTGTGGGAGAGGGCCGCATCCTCGACGAGATCGAGCCCGGGGGGCAGCCAGTCGCGCGGCAGCCCTGAAGGAACGAGCATGCGTGTGCCGCCGCTCCTCCCGAGCGCCTCCGCGATAGTTCCCGGAAGCTCCGCGCGACCGCAGCGATACACCCCGACCTGATAGTGCTGGAGCCTGTCGACGAGAAGGTGGATGCAGCCCTGCTCGTCGAGCGCCCCGGCCTGCCGGTACTCGCGGGCAATCGCCTGGTACTCTTCTCCGGCATTCGACGATCGCGGGCCGATCGCCCCCCGGATGGCCGACAGCACGGCAGCGCGGGCAGCAGTGTCAGGCGATTTCATGAAGCCCCGCCACGCTCGCGTGCCGCCCACCAGTCACGGAACGACTGCGCCGGCAGCGCCGGGAGATCGCGCGTACGTGTCCAGGCAGCGAAGAGGCCTGGCAGGTGCGCGAGCTGATCTCCTTTCCGGAACGGCCGCTGCAGAAAGCGGCCGATCATCTGGGCGCGGCGCAGCCACGCGGGGCTGGAGAACGCCAGTGCGGCTCCCTTCATGCCCATCCGCTCACCGAGCGGTGCCCCACCCTCCACAATCCGTCGGCGGAGATGGATGAGGATCTCGGGGATGTTGATCTTCACGGGACACACTTCGTAACAGGCGCCACAGAGCGAGGAAGCATAGGGCAGGGATGTCGAGTGCTGCATGCCCTGGAGCTGCGGCGTCAGGATCGCGCCGATCGGCCCGCTGTAGATCGATCCGTAGGCGTGACCGCCCGTCTGACGATAGACGGGGCAGGCGTTGAGGCATGCCGCGCAGCGGATGCACTGCAGCGTCTCGCGCGACACCGGATCCGCCAGCACCCGCGTACGCCCGTTGTCGAGCAGCACGATGTGAAACTCCTCCGGTCCATCGCCCGGCGTCGTTCCGGCCCACAGCGTGTTGTAGGGGTTCATGCGCTCCCCTGTCGCCGATCGCGGCAGGAGCTGCAGGAACACCTCGAGATCCCGCAACGCCGGGATGACCTTCTCGATGCCCGCGAGTGTGATGAGCACCCTCGGCAGGGTCAGGCACATGCGTCCGTTGCCTTCCGACTCGACGACACAGACCGCGCCCGTCTCCGCGATCAGGAAATTCGCACCGCTGAAGCCGACCGGCACCCGGAGAAACTTCTCCCGCAGGTACTGCCGGGCGGCCGTCGTGAGATCGTGCGGCTCCCCTCCGAGATCCGGAAGGCCCATCTTCTGGCGGAAGATCTCCCGGATCTCCGCCCGGTTGCGATGCAGCGCCGGTACGACGATGTGGGAGGGGGTGTCGTTCCCGAGCTGGATGATGAGATCCGCCAGATCGGTTTCGTGCGGGGCAATGCCGGCCCCTTCGAGCGCGGCGTTGAGCCGCGTCTCGTCGGACGTCATCGTCTTGACCTTGATGACCTCCTGTTCGCCGTGGGAGCGGATGATGTCTACGATAATCCGGTTCGCCCCGTCGGCATCGGCCGCCCAGTGCACATGACCGCCAGCCCGCGTGCAGTTCTCCTCGAACGCTTCGAGATACGAGTCGAGATGCCGCAGCACGTGCGCCTTGATCTGGCGGCCGGACTCACGGAGCGCCTGCCAGTCGTCGGATTCCGCCACGACCAGCGCGCGCTTGCCCCGAATCACCTCCGTGGCATGTCGCACGTTTCTGCGGAGCTGAACGTTTGCGAGCGCCTGGTCTGCCGCGACGGCGAATTCCGGCGCCGCCGCGGCATTGCCGACCCGGATCATGGCGGCAGCTCGCCTGGCGCCGTTGACGCCAGGATCTCGGCCAGGTGCAGGCATCGGACCGCTGCGTTGCCTCGCCGGAGCGCGCCACCTATCTGCATCAGACAGGAGTTGTCCCCCGCCGTGCACACCTCGGCCCCTGTCCCCAGCACGCAGGCAACCTTGTCGGCCGCCATGGCGGTGGACACCCCGGCGTTCTTCACCGAGAACGTGCCGCCAAAACCGCAGCACTCGTCCCGGCGCGGGAGGGTCACGAGTTGCAGGCCCTGCACCGCCGCCAGCAGCCGCTCGGGCTGATCACCGATGTGGAGGGACCGAAGCGAATGACACGAGGTGTGCAGGGTCACCGTATGGGGAAACGCCGCGCCGACGTCGGTCACGCCGAGTCGATCGACCAGGAGCTCGGAGAACTCGAACACGCGGCCCAGCAGATCCGCCACCTCGGCTTCCAGGCGCTGATCCCCCGTTTCAGCGGCCATCTTCGGATAGTGGTCCCGCATCATGGCCACGCACGACGCGGACGGCACGCAGATCGGCCCGGCCCCCCGGTAGACGTCCACCATCCTGCGCATCAGCGGCAGCGCCTCGCGCGCGTAGCCGGTGTTGTAATGCATCTGCCCGCAGCAGGTCTGCGCGTCCCGGAACTCCACCGTGTGGCCCAGGCGCTCGAGCACGGCAACGACCGCCTTGCCCGTACTCGGGAACAAGGCGTCGTTGTAGCAGGTGATGAACAGCGAGATGAGCATGTGCGGCCGGGCGTGCCTTCCCGTTGTTCACGTCACGCGCGTGCTACCGCAGGAAGGCTTCCGGCAACCCGCCGTCGACCGGAATCACGTGCCCAGTGGTCTTGGCGCTCTGATCGCCCGTGAGGAACAGGATGGCGTTGGCGCAATCCTGCGGGAGGATCGGCAGCCTCGTGATCGTCCGCCGCGCGTAGAACTCAGCCAACCTGGAGCGGAGCGTTTCGGTGGAGTCATCCTCGGAGAACTCCAGGTTGTACTTCTTCAGCGACACGATCACGCGATCGCGCGGGAACATCGACGATCCCTGGACGACGGTGGCCGGGGCGATGCCGTTGACGCGCACCAGCGGCCCCAGCCCGATCGCGAGCTCGCGGATGAGGTGATTGATCGCCGCCTTGCTGACGTCGTATGCCTCGCTGCCGGCCTTCGGCACGACGGCGTTCGCGGAACTGGTCAGCACGATCGAGGCTGGAAGCCCCTGCTCCTTCAGGATCGTCGTGGCCTCCTCGGAGAGCACGTGGTTGCTCGTGACGTTGATGCTCATCGCCAGGCCCCATGTCTGCTCCGGGGGGGTGCCTGGCGCGGGTGTCGGAAAGATCGCCGCGGTGTTGATCACCGCGTCGAGCCCCCCGAACTGCATGACGGTGGCGCGAAGCGCCGCGGCAATGCTCTGCCTGGAACTGAGATCGATGGCCGTGCCGAGGACCGCGTCACGCGACGACAAGGCGGCGGCTTCTTCGGCAACGGTTTGCGCGCTCTCCGCATTGAGGTCCGCCACCACCACGTGTGCGCCTCGCTTCGCGAGCAGGAGCGAGACCTCGCGGCCGATCCCGCTGGCGCCTCCGACGACAAGCACGATGCGACGGCTGAGCTCCCGTTCCGG
>JACCXG010000028.1 GCA_013697225.1 Acidobacteriota bacterium | reverse complement strand
CCCTCGACCTCCCCGTCGACCGCATCGTCTCCCTGCTCCGCTCGGAAAACCAGAACACTCCCCTTGGGGAGATCGACGAGGGAGATCTGACTTACCTGGTGCGCAACCAGGGACAGTTCAGGAATCTGGACGACATCCGCAGCCTGGTGGTGATGACCCGCCAGGGGGTACCGGTGTACCTGCGCGACATCGCGGAGGTGAAGGACGCGACCGAAGACCGCCGGCAGCTGATGCGCATCAACGGCCGGCCGGGCGTGCGCATGAGCGTGCAGAAGCAGTCCGGCCAGAACACCGTTGGGGTGGCCGACGGCATCCGCCAGGAGGTCGCCCGGCTGAATCAGGAAGTTCCCGGCGTCCGGCTCACCATCCTGAACGACAGTTCCGTCTTCATCAGCCGGTCGATCTCGGCCGTGAAGGAAGCCGCGTGGCTGGGGGCCATCCTGGTCGTGGCCATCATCTTCCTGTTCCTGCGGGAGATTCGCGCGACGGTGATCATCTGCATTTCGATCCCGATCTCGATCATCGGCACCTTCGCGCTGCTCTATTTCGGCGGGTACACGCTGAACACGATGACGTTCGGGGGGCTGGCGCTCGGCGTGGGCATGATCGTCGACGCCTCGATCGTCGTGCTCGAGAACACCTTCAGGCACATGGAAGCGGGCAAGAGCCGCGTGCAGGCGTCCATCGAGGGGGCTGAGGAAGTCTGGTCGGCCATCCTGGCCTCGACGCTGACCCACGTGGCCGTGTTCGTGCCGCTGCTCTTCCTGACCGGCGTGTCGAGCATCATGTTCAAGCAGCTGGCGATCGTCGTCATGTTCTCGCTGCTGATGTCGCTGTTCGTTGCGGTGACGATCGTGCCGGTGCTGTGCTCGTGGATGCTGAAGCTGCCGACCCCGGCCGACCAACGCCGCGGGGTCACGGGCCGCCTGTTCACGATGAGTGAGCGTGCGCTGAACGGCGTCGACGAGGGATATCGCCGCTTCCTGCACCGCGCCCTCTTTCACCGGCCGACCGTGGTGGGGCTGGGCACCGCTGCGGTGGTTGCGGCACTCCTCATCCTCCCCACAATTCCGGTCGAGCTGATGCCGGCGACCGATGAAGGGGAGGTCGCCGTCTCGGCCGAGCTCCCGCCCGGCACGCGAATCGATCGGGCGGAGGATGTCGCCCTCCGGCTCGAGTCGCTCATCAACGAGGCGGTCGCGGAGAAGGAAGAAGTCATCACGCAAGCGGGCGGTGGAGGCTGGTTCGGCGGCGGGGGCACACGCGTGAGCGCAACCATCCGGCTGACCCCGAAGACCGAGCGGAAGCGCTCGAGCGAGGATATCGCCCGCGACCTGAACCGGCAGTTGACCGGCGTCATACCCGGTGTCCGGATCAGCACCAGAGCCTCCGGGGGCAACTTCCAGATGAACCTTCTGCTGGGGGGCGGCGACAGCCGCATGGCTCTGGAGATTCGCGGCGACGATCTGGCGGAGGCAAGCCGCCTGTCGCGCGCGGCCAAGGAGATCATGGACGGGACGCCGGAAGTGCGGAACGCCCAGATCGGCCGCGAAGAGGGACGTCCCGAGCTGGCGATCGAGGTCGATCGGCCGAAGGCCGCCCTCCTCGGCCTCACGGTGACGAACGTGGCCAACAGCATCCGCACGAGCGTGGGAGGCACCCAGGCGGCGTTCTTCCGGCAGGAAGGAAAGGAGTACCCGATCGTGGTGCGCCTCCGGCAGGAAGACCGTGAGCGTGCGGAGGACATCAACGCGGTGCGGATCAGCACGCCACAGGGGCAGGTGCTCGAGGCCAAGAACCTCGTGACGCTGCGCACGCAGTCCGGACCGACCGAAATCCAGCGCAAGAACCAGCAGCGTGTGGCTCGCGTCAACGCCGAACCGGAGGTGGCACTGAGTGACGCCATCGCGGCGGTCAACCAGAGGATTCCCGAGATGGGGGTGCCGCAGGGCTTCACCGTCGGCTTTGGCGCGGAAGCAGAGGCCCAGGCGCAGGCGTTCTCACAGCTGCAGTGGATGCTGCTGCTGTCGATCATTCTTGTTTATGCCGTCATGGCGTCGCAGTACGAGTCGCTCCGGGATCCGTTCATCATCATGTTCTCGGTTCCGCTCTCCGCCATCGGCGTCGTTCTCGCGCTGAAGCTGACCGACACGACGTTCAGCCTGCAGGCCTACATCGGCGTGATCATGCTGGGGGGCATCGTTGTCAACAACGCGATCCTGCTCGTCGACTACACGAACGTGCTTCGCCGGCGCGACGGCATGGGCATCCGCGAGGCGGTGGAAACGGCGGGCCGCACGCGGCTGCGCCCGATTCTCATGACCTCGCTGACGACCTGTCTCGGGCTGATTCCCATGTCGCTCGGGATCGGCGAGGGGGCCGAGCTCCAGGCGCCGCTCGCGCGTGTCGTCGTTGGCGGACTCATCGCCTCGACACTGATCACACTCGTGTTCGTGCCCACGCTCTACACGATTGTCGAGGAGGGCTGGAAGGGTGTGCTCAAGCCGCACGCCCCGAAGCATTCCTGATCGCCACGTCGTAGATACGACGACAGGATTCACACACTCATGAAAAAGCTGACCATCGTCCTTCTCGTGCTCGTCATCGTCGGGGCCGGAGCCTACGCATACAGGGTCCGGAACGCCACGCCGGAGCCCGCCGTCCAGACACAGCCGCTCAGTCGCGGCGACGTCGTCGACACCGTGGGCGCAACGGGCACGCTCGAAGCGGTGGAGACCGTGGAGGTGGGCACGCAGGTGTCCGGCGTCGTCGAGGCGCTGTACGCCGACTTCAACTCCATCGTGAGGAAGGGGCAGGTCATCGCGCGGCTGGATCCGCAGCTGATTCAGACGCAAATCGAGCAGCAGCAGGCGAACGTCGTACGCGCGGAAGCGGATCTCGAACGCCTGAAGGTGGCGCTCGCCGACGCGAAGCATAAGTACGAGCGTGCGCAGCAGATGTCAGAGAAGAGTTTGATCCCGCGCTCGGAGCTCGAGACGGCGGAGGTGAACGTCAAGTCCTCCGAGGCCCAGATCCGCTCGTCGGAAGCCGCCCTCACCCAGGCCCGTGCGCAGCTCAACAACCAGCGCGTGAACCTTGGCTACACAACCATCACCGCCCCCATTGACGGCATCGTGATCTCGCGGAACGTGGACCAGGGACAGACCGTTGCCGCGAGCATGAACGCACCAACGCTCTACATCATCGCCGCCGACCTGACGAAGATGCAGGTGCTCGCGAGCATCGACGAGGCGGACGTGGGCCGCATGCGCCCCGGGCAGGTGGTCACCTTCCGGGTGGACGCCTACCCCACCGAGACGTTCACCGGCGCCGTCGAGCAGGTTCGCCTGCAGCCGGCGGTCGTGCAGAATGTCGTTACCTACTCGACGGTGATCAGCGTCCCGAACAGCGAGCTGAAGCTGAAGCCGGGAATGACGGCGAACGTGACGATCGAGATCGCGCGCCGTAACAACGTGCTCCGGATTCCGAATCGGGCCCTCAGCTTCCGTCCGACGACCGAGATGTTCGCGGTGTTGAACCAGGAGGTGCCGCCGGAGCTCGAACGTGGCGGACGCGGCGGGTTCGCCGGCCGCGGGGGCGGCAGGGGCGCCGAGGGGCAGCGGGCCGGCGGAGCGCCGATTGATGGTCCCTCCCCCGCATCAGCGGGTGGCGCCGGAGCTCCGGGGCAGGGGGCTGCGGCAGGCGGACGGCAGGGCGGGCGGCAGAATGCGCCAGGAGAAGGCACACCAGCGGCGGGCCCGCAGGCCGGGGCCGAGGGAGGCGCCGGACGTGGTCAGGGGCGTGGCGGATTCGACCCGAACATGACGCCGGAAGAGCGGCAGCGGCGGATGGAAGAGCGGATGGCCTCGATGAGCCCCGAGGATCGTGAGCGTTTCCAGGCGCGAATGAAAGAAGGGGGAGGCGGCGCACAGGCACGCGGCGGAGGCGCTCCGGGTGCGGCACGGGGAAATACCGGCGCTCGCGCCAATGCAGCACCCACGCCGACAGCTCCGGGTGGTGCGACGACAATCGATTCCCTGTTTGCACCCATTCAGATCCAGGAGCGTCCCGGCCTTGCCTGGACGTTCAGCAGCCGCCAGCTGAAGCCCCTGCGGCTCCGGCTGGGGGTCACCGACGGCAGCTTCAGCGAAATCGTGAACGCCGCCGAGATCCCCCAAGAAAGTGAGGTGGTCGTGAACATGACCACCGGTCTGGAGCAGCGCGCGACGCCGGGACAGGCTCCGGGAAGCAATCCGCTGATGGGCCCCCAGCGCGGCGGACCCGGAGGCCGTGGCGGAGGGGGCGGCGGCGGCGGCCGGGGGGGCGGCTGAGGGTCGCGGCCCTGAAGGACTAACCATGGCAGTCATTTCCGTCAAAGACCTCGTCAAGACCTACATCGTCGGGGAGGTCACGGTTCGGGCGCTCCGCGGGGCGAACATGGACGTCGAGGCGGGCGAGTTCGTCGCCGTGACGGGCCCGTCCGGTTCCGGCAAGTCGACCCTGATGCACATCCTCGGCTGCCTGGACCGGCCGACGAGCGGACAGTATCTCCTCGATGGGAAGGACGTCTCGCGGATGTCGAAGGACGAGCTCGCTGCGATCCGGAACATCAAGATTGGCTTCGTCTTTCAGGGGTTCAACCTGCTGTCGCGGACGACCGCGCTCGATAATGTGGAGCTGCCGCTGCTGTACAACGGCGGGTCCAAGATGAAAACCGCAGAGCGCCACAGGCGCGCCATGGACGCACTGGGCTCGGTAGGCCTGGCCGACCGCTATCATCACTACCCCAATCAGCTGTCAGGCGGCCAGCAGCAGCGCGTGGCAATCGCGCGTGCGCTCATCAACCAGCCCTCGATCATCCTTGCCGACGAGCCGACCGGGAACCTCGACACCCACACGAGCGTCGAGGTGATGGGCATCTTCCAGCGGTTGAACATCGAGCGGGGGATCACGATTATCCTGATCACCCACGAGACGGACATCGCGGAATACGGCACGCGTCTCGTGCGGTTCCGGGACGGCCGGATCCAGATCGACCAGCAGATCACGAACCGCCGCGACGCAGCCAAAGAGCTGGCAGCGCTGCCGCCGCCCGAGCCCGACCTTCCCAACGAACCGGCCGACGTAGTCCCGGCCGACCACCTCGGCGGCGTGAGCTAGGAGAATTCCGATGTCCATTTTGATGACGTTCCGCATCGCGCTGAAGGCGCTCAATCGCAACAAGATGCGCACGGTGCTGACGATGCTCGGCATGATCATCGGCGTCGGTGCCGTCATCACGATGGTGGCGCTCGGCCGCGGAGCGCAGGCGACGATCGAAGATCAGGTCAAGTCGGCCGGGACGAACCTGATCAACGTGAATGCGGGCAACTTCCAGGCGGCTGGCGTCCGCCAGGGTCAGGGAATGGCCACCACGCTGACGGCCGACGACGCGGCCGCCCTGCGTGACGTCCCCGGCGTGCAGTACGTGGCAGCGGGTGTCAACTCGCGCGGACAGGTCATCGCCGGAAACCAGAACTGGTCCACCCGTATCGAAGGGACGGACGTCGATTTCCCGGACATCCGCGTGTGGCCCGTGCGGTACGGGATGTTCTTCACCCAGCAGGACGTCAACTCGGCGGCGAAGGTCGCAGTACTCGGCAGTGTGGTGGCCGATACGCTGTTCGGCCCCGACGTGGATCCAACAGGGCAGATCATGCGCATCCGGAATCAGCCCTTCAAGGTGATCGGCGTGATGACCAGCAAGGGGCAGGGGTCGTTCGGCCAGGACCAGGACGACACCATCTTTACGCCGTATACCACGGTCCAGAAGAAGCTCCAGGGCATCCAGCACATCAACAACATTTCGGTCTCGTCCGTGACAGCCAACACGGCACCGGTCGCGGCGGCGGTTGGCGAGGTGCTTCGTGCCCGGCACAAGCTGGGGCCCGGGGATCCCGACGACTTCATGGTCCGCACGCAGGAGGAAATCGCCAGCGTCCGCACAGAAACGACCCGGACGATGACCACGCTCCTGGCGGCGATCGCGGGAGTGTCGCTCCTGGTTGGCGGTATCGGGATCATGAACATCATGCTGGTGTCGGTCACCGAGCGCACGCGCGAGATCGGACTCCGCCTCGCCATCGGCGCGCGGGGCAAAGACGTGCTCCTCCAGTTCCTGGTCGAGGCGATCGTGATCAGCCTTTTTGGTGGACTGCTCGGCATCGGCCTGGGCTTCGGGCTGTCGGCCGCGGTCGAGAACTTCTTCCAGTGGCCGACCTCAATTCCGCCCAACGCAATCGGGATGGCGTTCGGGTTCGCCGCCGCAACGGGCGTGTTCTTCGGGTTCTACCCTGCGCGGAAGGCCGCGGGGCTCGACCCTATCGAAGCACTCAGATACGAATAGCTGGTGCAGAGTCTCACAAGGAGCTCAATATGAAGGTGGCACGGATTGGAACGATCGCCGCGATGATTCTCGCGGTGTCAACGCTCGCATGGGCCCAGAAGGCGGACTTCTCCGGTACGTGGACGCTGGATGCCGACGCCAGTGGCGCGGCTGGCGCGCCGGCCGGGGGCGGCGGGGCACCCGCTGCCGGCGGGGGTGGGGGCGGCCGCGGCGGGGGACGTGGCGGCGCACTCGGGACCGGCCCGGCAACCATCAAGCAGGCGGCCAACGCACTGACGATCGAGCGGACCATGGGGGACAACAAGGTCGTCACCACGTACAAGCTTGACGGCAGCGAGAGCAAGAACACCATGACCGGCCGCAGGGGCAACACGATGGAGTCCACGTCCGTGGCCAAGTGGGACGGTCAGAAGCTGGTGATCAACACCAAGCAGGCCATGGGCGACCAGACGGTCGACACGACGGAGACGTGGACGGTTGCGGGGAACGTGCTGACGGTCGAGAGCACGAACGCGCGCGGCACCACGAAGCGCGTCTACCGCAAGCAGTAGCACGTTCGACGCACGGGCGTGGAGCCAGAGGCTCCCGCGGGAGGCCGGGCCGGTGCCCGGCCTTTTTTTATCGCGACTCGTCCCGAAGCAGCGCCCGAAGCAACTCCCAGACTTTCAAGCCGGTCACCGGATCGCTGAGGTCCGGCGCCACCTCCGCGAGCGGTCCGAGGACAAAGAACCGCTCACGGAAGCGCGGGTGCGGCACCTGCAGCCCGGGCTCATCGATGACCTCCTGACCGGACAGGATCAAATCGAGATCGAGGGTACGCGCGGCGTTGGGCGACGGCCGCGTCCGCCCGAACTCCGTCTCTATCGACAGCAGCGCGTTCAGCATCTCCCTCGCAGACAGCGAGCTCTCCCCCACGACGACGGCGTTCAGGTACAGGGGCTGCTCCTGCAGCCCCTGCCCTTCCGGTTCTGTTTCGATGATCGGCGAGAGTGTGAGGCGGGAAAGTGCGCCCGAGAGCCGCTCGACGGCAAAGCGGATGGCGGCCTGGCGGTCCGCCAGGTTACTGCCGATCGCGACGACAACAGGCTTCACGAGCTCGCGGGCGCGCTACCGGCCCCCGACCCATCTCGTCGGCATGACGCCACCGCCCGTGCCTGCCCCGTCGGCCCGGCGGCCAAGCAGGTCGGTACGGCCGGCAAGCGCCAGATCGAAGAACCGCTGTTGCTCCACGATCTCGCCGAGGATCACCCGGAGCATCGTGCGGTGCCTGGCATGAGGCAGTGTGTCAAC
>JACCXG010000020.1 GCA_013697225.1 Acidobacteriota bacterium | reverse complement strand
GAGGTTCACGACGAACACGACGGGGAACTCGAGCCCCTTCGAGGCGTGCACCGTCATCAGGTTCACGGCATCGAGCGCCTCGATGACCGCGTTCGACTCGTCCCCCGCACTGAGCGACAAGAGATGTGCCGCGATGCGCCGCACCGTGGCGTACCCGCGATTCTGGATGCGGCGCACGAGCCCCCGCATCTTCTTGACGTTCTCCCACGCCTGCCGCCGCCGCGAGCCGCCCAGCTCGAAGGGATAGGCCGCGTCACTCAGGATCTGATCCAGCAACTCGGCCGGCGTGACGCGATCGATCCGCTCCAGCCACACCGGGAGGTGCCCGCGCACCTGCAGCAGAACCGCCCGATCTTCCGGATCGAGGGCATCCAGCCCCGGCGGATCGGCGTCCGACAGCAAGGCCGCAGAGAGATCCGGCGAGAGCAGCGCGAGCGCCGTGTCGGAAAGCCGGACGATCCGGGATCTGAGGAACGCCGCCGCACGCAGAGAGGATGAGGGGTCCGCCAGGAAACGCAGCAGCGCGGTGAGATCCTTGATCTCGTCGGCATCGAAGAACCCCAGCCCCTTGTAGACGTAGGTGGGAATGCCCCGCGCCCCGAGCTCCCGCTCGAATTCACGATGGCTCGAGCGCGAGCGAAACAGGATGCCGATGTCGCCGGGGCGCGCCTGACGCCGCACACCGGTGCTCTTGTCCCGAACGGTCGTCTCCTGCAGGAGCCTTGCGATCTCGTCGGCCACCGCGGCGGCACACGCCTCCGGAGAGTCGGCCACAGCGACACCGAGCGCCGGTCCCTCGTCCATGGCGGCTGCGGCAGCCTCCACCGGAAACTTGTCGCGCTCCTCGTATGTGAAGTCGTCTGCGCGGCGCCCCGGCTGCGATACTTCCGCGAACAGGTCGTTGACGAAATGCTGCAGCTCCGGGACCGCCCTGAAGCTCCGGGCGATGGATCGGCGTGCCCGGCTGCCGGGACGCAGCCCGTCGATGTAGCGTGAGGCCTGCTGAAGCACCGCGACCTCGGCGTCACGGAAGCGGTAGATGGACTGCTTGCGATCGCCGACGATGAAAATCGAAGGGCTCGCGGCCACACCCTGCCCTTCGCCCCACGCCTGAATGAGCAGCGAGACGAGCTCCCACTGTGCCCGGCTCGTGTCCTGGAACTCGTCGACGAGCACGTGTTGATAGCGCGACTCGAGCCTGAACCGGCTCTGTGAGAATTCGTCCATCCGCCGCAGCAGGCCCAGGGCGCGTTCGAGGACGTCCGAGAAGTCGAGCACGGAGCGTTCCTCGAGGGCCTGCCGGTACTGCGTCCGCGCGACGGCGAACATCCGGCGGATGCCGCGCGCGAGCACGACGTTCAGGTCCCGGTGGAAGACGAACATCGCCTCTTCGACCCGGGGCGCGGTCTCGAACAACGCGTCACGATGCCGCCTTGCGGCCGCGCCCGGGGGGTAGTGCTCCGCGGCGTAAGGGGGAATTGCCCCGGCCTTTCGCGCGGTGCCCTCTTTTGTCAGGAAATGCGCGGCGACCCGTTCGATGGTCCCTCTCAGGGCAGCTTCCGGCGAATCCTCCACCCGATTGAGAGCCTCCACTTCCCTGAGGAAGAGCTCGTAGCGCGGATGCCCGGCAGGTCCGTCCGCGAGAAAGGACGCCAGGCTTCCTCCGGCGGGCACGATCGCCTCCCGAAGCGCGTACGCCGCCTGACGGCAGACACCGGCGGCTGTCAGCTCACGAGGACCACGGTCGACGAAACGGTCCAGCGCCTCGACGGCGACAAGCCGGCGGGAAAGCAGTGCGGCGAGCCCCTGGCGGGTGCGCGCAATCCCGAGCTGCGCCAGCACGAGCTCGACGTCCGCATCGGTTCTTGCCAGGGCGACGAGCGTCCGGAGCGTGCGGTCCAACGCCGATCTCATCAGGCGCGGCACGTCCGTGTCGTCAGCAAGGTCGAACCCCGGATCGACGTCAGCTTCGAGCGGAAACTCCCGAAGGAGCGAGAGGCAGAACGCGTCGATCGTGCTGATCGCGATCTCTCCAAGGCGATCGCGCAGCTCCGCCCACCGAGCCTTGTCGAAGGCGGAGCGCTCGGCCGCCGTGCGCAGCTCCCCGAGGATCCGCTCGCGCATCTCCGCCGCCGCTTTACGAGTGAAGGTAATCGCCAGAATGTTGGCCGGGTCCACGCCAGCCTTCAGCAGGTTCACGTACCGGCTGACGAGCACCGAGGTCTTGCCTGTGCCCGCCGATGCCTCGAGCACGACGTTGTGCGCGGGATCGACCGCATAGGCACGGGCCTCGCCGTCGGCGTCGTGCGCTGAAGCGGCAGAAACATCCTCCGCGGGGGAAGCCACCACCACCGCCCCCGCCTCGTCGAACAGGGACGCCTGCTTCACCGGCGGCTCACCCGGCGCGCGGCGCCGCTCACTCGTCACCGACGTAGTCCTTCCGGCAGACGTGCGAAAAGCCGCACCGGGTGCACATGTACGGTTCTTCCGGATCGACGGGGAATTGACCCGCTTCTATGCTGTCAATCGCCTCGACGAAGCGGGCGGCCCCTTCCCGCAGCGCGCCCTCCAGGTCGCGGCCGCGCCCGGCGAGGTCGACGAAGGCCTGCTTCTCCTTGAACGCCACGTAACCGGCGCGGACGACGGGCCACTTCCCTCCCCGTTCCGCTTCGAGCTGCTGTGAGGCGCCCGCCGCGTATACCGCCAGCTGCAGGGCACGCGCGGGCTTCGGCGCCCTCCCGGTCTTGTAATCCACAACGCGCAGCCCGCCACCCTCGAGTAGATCGATGCGATCCGACTTTCCACGCATCCGGATCGTCCGCGCCCCGTCGCCTCCTTCGAATCGGAACGCCCCCTCGATGGGATACTCCAGCAGACGTTCGACGACGCTTTCACGCCCCTCCAGCTCAAAGCCGAATGCCCGCTCCGCAAGCCCCGGAGCAACCGCTGATCCAAGCAAGTACGTGCGCTCCAGCCCGCGATCCGCTTCCGGCACCGTGAGCAGCTGCGCCTCGGCGACCTCCGCGAACAGCGCCACAGCCTCGGAGAGGGTGGTGGCCGTGATCGTCGTGCGCCCCCTGTCCCTCCACTCGACGAAGAACGCTTCGAAGACCGCGTGGAGAAGCTTGCCGCGCTCCTGCGGCGTCAGGCCGGACTCCTCTTCCCGCTCCTCCTCGAGCTGCAGCACGTGGCCGGCGAAGTACTTGAAAGGGCACTCCAGGTAGCGTTCCACGCGGCTGACCGCATACGTTTCCGCCTCGCGCGGCGTTGTCGTTCCGCGGTATCGCGGGTCGAGGGCTGGAGTGCGGCCGGCGCGCAGCGTCAGCCAGCCTGCGGCGGCGCCGGTAATCGCGTCCGGCACGATGGGCTCGATCGTCAGCGCCTCGTGCGTGAAGATGCGCACGAAGGGTTCGTCACGCGCGACCTCGCGCTCGAGCCCTGCTCCGGGCACGTCTTCCAGGAACACCGAAGGGGACACGAGCGCATCGTCTTCGAGGGTGAAGGTCGAGAGCACGACCTGCTCGTCCGCAAGCCGCAACAGGTCGTGGAAGCGGGCACGGGCGGCGGGCAGCCGTTCCGAGTCCGGCGGCCAGCCCAGCTCGCGGAGGAGCGTCGCAGGATAGAAGATACCGGGGCTCGTGCGCTCCGGCCAGTCGGGCTCGCTCAGCCCGACAAGCCTCACCGCGTCAACGGACGCGAATGCCGCGGCGCGCGCATCGAGGAGGAGCACACCACGATCGCCGGTGCGGGGGGCAAACGTCTGTCCTTCGATCCAGCGGCGCAGGGTCTCGAACAGATCACCGGGCGCCACCTGCCGATCGTCGTACCGCAGATGCGCGTCGCGAAGGGCCGCGAGTGCCCCCAGAACGGCCGTCCGCGCCCGAAGGTGGCGCGCGCGGTCACCCTCGTCGCGCCGCGGCAGCCGCTCGAATTTCGCGACAATCTCCAGCAGGGCGGAAATCTGCGCTGATGCGGTGGGTGCCTCCCGCAC
>JACCXG010000018.1 GCA_013697225.1 Acidobacteriota bacterium | reverse complement strand
CAGCCCAGCAACCGGAATCCGCTTCACGAAGCGATAACCATCGTCGATATCGAAGACGAGGAGGCCATGACCACCGTGCTCGAGATATCTGCGGACGCCCGGAACCGCAACATACAAGTACCGCCGGGCATCTTGATCTCTCGCGGGATCACGATCGACGGCAGCATTTCCCATCGCAACAGCGAGAGGGACCTCCTGACGCAGGCGCTCGAACGAACCGGACGAGGCTGCCGTGATGGCGATTGCCGGGAAGCACAAGACGAACAGCGGGAGTAAATGTTTCGGGTTCATGTGAGCTCGGTGTATGGCATGGGCGCCTTGCTAATTCTGGACTCGAGCCGTCATGATCCGGCGGCGCCGGCCCTCAGATCCGCCGTACACGAATCTGCTCGAACTGGGTCCAGCGGCCGGCGCTGGGCGCCTGCAGCCCGATTGGTCCGGCGGCCGTAAGGTCTCGTACTGGCGGGCGGTCGAGTGAGGAGCCGCCGAACAGCGGCGTGAACCCCGCCTCATCTGGCTCGTGCTGCACCGTCAACAGAGCCGGAGCGATCGCCACATTCGCGAGGAACTCGCGTCGCTTCATGATGGGCCGCAACGATACCACAGCCGGGGTAAGGCGCCACGCGCTGAGGATCAGTCGACCCCGCCGCCCCGGCGGGGAGCGGGAATCGGGGAGCGGGAAGCGGGCGCCTGGCACGCGCAGACGCCGGAGCGTCATCCGCAATGCCCCGTCACTGGATCACGAGCAGGAGCTCCTTCGGTTCGACCGTCTGCCCCGCCTGCACGAGACGGCGGACGATCGCGCCCGCCAGGGGGGCATAGACGGTGCTCTGCATCTTCATCGCCTCGAGGACGAGCAGCTTCTGCCCCCGTTCGACCTTCTGCCCGGCCTCGACGTGAACGGCCGTCACGAGCCCGGGAGTAGGGGCGCCGATCTGCCCGGGCTGTGCGGGATCGGCGAGCTCCTTGGGCGGCCCCTCGGGGGTTTGCGAGCGATCGCGAACGCTGACCTCGCGGGGCTGCCCGTTCAGTTCGAAGAACAGCGTCCGCCGGCCATCCGGGTGCAGATCGCCGACGGTGAGGAACTTGACGACCAGGGACTTGCCGGGTTCGAGATCCACCGTAATCTCCTCGCCCGTGCGCATCCCGTAGAGGAACGGCCGGGTCGGCAGCACGCCGAGATCTCCGAACGACTGCTGGGCGCGCGCGAACTTGAGGAAGACGTCCGGATACATCACGTAGCTGAGGACGTCGGCGTGCGACGGCACCCGGCCGATCTTCTCCTCCAGCCGGCCGGCCACCTCGTCGAAGTCGACGGGCGGCAGCCCTGCGCCCGGGCGCCCCTTCATCGGCTTCCGCTCGCCGAGAATCATCGCCTGGAGCCGCTTCGGCCAGCCGCCCGCCGGGCGTCCGAGCGATCCGAGGAACATGTCGACCACCGAGTTGGGCAGCGTCAGGCCGTGATCCGGCCCCAGCGCCTCGAACTCCGCCATCGCCATGCCGTGCGTCACCAGGAAGATCGCCATGTCGCCCACGACCTTGCTCGAGGGCGTCACCTTCACGATGTCGCCGAAAGCGCGGTTCACGTCGGCGTAGGTGTGTGCGATCTCCGACCAGCGATCCCCGAGCCCCATCGCCTCGGCCTGCTCGCGCAGATTTGTGTACTGCCCGCCGGGCATCTCGTGCAGGTACACCTCGGCCGTCCCTGACGGCGGCGCGCTGTCGAACGGCGCATAGATCGCCCGCACGGCCTCCCAGTAGTCGGAGTACTGGTTCAGCGCGTCGAGATCGAGGCCCGTTGCGCGGCGTGTATGGTCGAGCGCGGCAACGATCGAGTTCAGGTTCGGCTGGCTGGTGGTGCCGCTCATGGCGGCGACGGCGCCGTCGGCCACGTGCACGCCCGCTTCGGCGGCCTTGAGCACTGACGCGG
Organism: Acidobacteriota bacterium; assembly: GCA_013697225.1. Taxonomy (GTDB): domain Bacteria; phylum Acidobacteriota; class Vicinamibacteria; order Vicinamibacterales; family 2-12-FULL-66-21; genus JACCXG01. Next base: position 2,296 of record JACCXG010000018.1, on the reverse strand, counting down.
CGTTGACGCCGCTCGTGTCGTGCGTGTGGAAGTGGATCGGAATGCCGATCTCCTGCCGCAGGGTGCGCACCAGCTTCTCGGCCGCGTACGGACGGCAGAGGCCGGCCATGTCCTTGATGCAAAGGATGTGGGCGCCCATGCGCTCGAGCTCCCTGGCCATGCGCACGTAGTACTCGAGCGGATACTTGTCACGCGCCGGATCCAGGATGTCGCCGGTGTAGCAGACCGCCGCCTCGCAGACCTTGCCGGTCTTCCGGACCGCCTCCATGGCCACCTTCATGTTCGGAAGCCAATTCAGCGAATCGAAGATGCGGAAGATATCCATCCCATGGCCGGCAGCTTCCTGCACGAAGGCGCGCACGGCGTTGTCGGGGTAGGCCGTGTAGCCAACGGCATTGGAGGCCCGCAGCAGCATCTGGAAGCAGATATTGGGGATGAGCTCGCGCAGCCGTGCCAGGCGCGTCCACGGATCCTCGAGGAGGAAGCGCATCGCGACGTCGAACGTCGCGCCGCCCCACATCTCCAGGCTGTAGAGGCCCGGGACCCGTTCGGCGATGAAGCCCGCGATCGCCGCCATGTCGTACGTCCGCACGCGCGTGGCCATCAGTGACTGGTGGGCGTCGCGAAACGTCGTATCCGTGAGCAGCAGCCGGCGCTGGCGCATCGTCCAGTCGGCGAAGCCCTCTGCGCCGAGCCGGTCCAGGATCTGTCGGGTGCCGGGTGCTGGCGGCGTGTGTGCGGATGGCGGAATCGGCGGCACCTTCATCCGCGACGGCGCCGGCTTGCCCTTCACCTCCGGGTTGCCGTTGACCGTGACATCGGCCAGGTAGGTGAGGAGCCTCGTCGCGCGGTCCTGCCGCGGGGTGAACCGGAAGAGCGACGGCGTCTCGTCCAGGAACGACGTCGTGACGCGCCCGGACTGGAAGACGGGATTGTTGACGACGTTCTCGAGAAAGGGGATGTTGGTCTTGACCCCCCGGATCCGGAACTCGCGCAGCGCGCGGTCCATTCGCTTGCAGGCGTGCGTGAATTCACCCCCCCACACAGTCAGCTTGACGAGCAGCGAGTCGTAATAGGGCGTGATCACCGCCCCGCCGTAGGCCGAACCGCCGTCGAGCCGCACGCCGAACCCGGCCGGCGAGCGGTACGTGTGAATCCTTCCGTAGTCGGGGACGAAGCCGTTCTGCGGATCCTCCGTCGTCACCCGGCACTGGAGCGCGTACCCGTGCAGCGGGACGTCCTCCTGCCGCGGCAGGCCAATCTCCGGATCGTGCAGGCCATGACCTTGTGCGATCAGGATCTGGCAGCGCACGAGATCCACGCCGGTCACCATTTCCGTGACGGTGTGCTCGACCTGGATTCGCGGGTTCACCTCGATGAAGTACCAGCCCCCCGTCTCGGTATCGAGCAGGAACTCGACGGTGCCGGCGTTGCGGTATCCGGCAGCTCGTGCGAGCCGGAGCGCTGCCTCGCAGAGGGCGCTGCGAATGCCAGGGTCGAGCGCCACCGCGGGGGCCACCTCGACGACCTTCTGGTGGCGCCGCTGCACCGAGCAATCGCGCTCGTACAGGTGCATCACCTCGCCGCGGCTGTCGCCGAGGATCTGCACCTCGATGTGGCGCGGCTTCCGGATGTAACGTTCGAGAAAGACCGCACCGTTCCCGAACGCAGCCGCTGCCTCGCGACTCGCTTCCTCGAAGCGGCCGGCGAGGTCGGCCTCTGCCTCGACGACGCGCATGCCGCGTCCGCCGCCGCCGAAAGCCGCCTTGATGATGAGGGGGTAGCCAATCTCCTGCGCGGCGCTCCGCACGGCGGCCATGCCGGTGAGCGCCCCGCGGGTGCCGGGCACCACCTTTACGCCCGCCTCGATGGCGAGCTGGCGGGCGCGTGTCTTATCACCAAGTGCCTCGAGCTGCCCGGCGGTCGGGCCGACGAACGCGATGCCGGCGGCGTCGCACGCCCGGGCGAGCGCCGGATTCTCCGAAAGAAATCCGTAGCCGGGATGGATCGCGTCAACCCCCTTCTCGTCCGCCAGCGCCACGATGCCTTCGATGTCGAGATAGGCTTCGACCGGCCCCTTGCCGGCGCCGATGGGGTACGCCTCGTCAGCTTTGAAGCGGTGGAGGCTGAGCGCGTCTTCCTTCGCGTAGACGGCGACTGTACGAAGGCCGAGCTCCGTGGCCGCCCGCATGATGCGGATCGCGATCTCGCCCCGGTTCAGTGCAAGCAGTTTGCGCATGTGATGGCCGTGAATTCCTGTCGAGCAGACGAACTCCCGAAGATATCACGGCGACCA
>JACCXG010000642.1 GCA_013697225.1 Acidobacteriota bacterium | reverse complement strand
GATCCGGGCACGAGCGGGAGAGCCTAAGGCGGTTTGCCGCCGGCACCACAGCCGGTGGCGTGGTGCGGCTCCGTGGGTATAGATCTTCGGCGGCCGTCCGTTTCTCCCCCGGTCGAGCGCCGCCGGGCCTCGGCAGGGGTACGGTACGGGCTGGCCGTAGCGGCCGTTGCGTACGTCGGCTACCTCGCACTCCTCGTAACCTGCGACCTTCTCAGGGTCGCACCTCTCGGGTTCGTTCCGCGCTACCAGGGCGGCGAAGTCACCCTCGCCCAGCTGCAGCCCTTCTCGATTGCCCATCGTGCGGGGCTGCGCCCTGGCGATCGCATCCGGCAGGCGAACGGCCAGACTCTCGAACGAGGCGCGGACTGGCAGCGGGTACGCGTGCACCTGGATCCCTCGAACCCTCTCACCCTGGAGATCCAGCGGGGAGAGCAGGTGTTCGGGGTTGATCTCTCATTGCCCGCGGGGCTCGGCGAGTGGCGCAGCGGGCCGCCGCGGCCTGGTCTGCTGGCGTTCCGGCTCGCGCAGATCATCACGCTCGGAATCGCGCTCATGGTCGCCTTCAGGCGGTCCTTCCAACCGTCCGCCCTGCTGGGAGCCATGCTGCTGGCCTCGATCGCAACGGTGTCACTCGTGCTCCCTATGCGCATCGCCACCTTCTGGAATGCGCTTCCAGGGGCGCTCGGCCTGCTCCTCTGGGTGCCATTCGCAACGAGCGTTGCGGTCGGCCCGCTGCTCTTTACCTTTGCGGCGGTATTTCCACGCCGCGCGTGGTCCATCCGCCGGATTGCCATCGCACTCGTTCCTGCCGCGGTCCTGGTCGGCCTGCAGCTGTACTCCGGGTACCACATCATGCAGCATCCTGGCGGCCCGACGGGCCTGCCGGACTGGACGATGACGGTGTTCGTCATCAATGTGGCGTACGCCGGGTGTGCGGTGGTGCTGCTGCTCGCACACCACCGCGCAGCCGAGACACTCACCGACGAGCGCCGTATCAGGGTGCTGATCGTCGGGGCAGTTGTCGGGGTGGCGGCGGGGAGCGCCGTGGTCCTGGGCTACTGGCGGAATCCCGGCGCAGACATCTTCGCGACCCGTACGCTGACTGTGCTGTCTCTCGTGTTCCTTGCCGTCCCAGCCTCGTTCGCGTACGCCATCCTGCGTCACCGGCTCTTCGACGTCAGCCTCATCGTGCGGCAGGGGCTGCGCTATGCGCTTGCCCGGCGTTTCGTCGACGCGTTGATCTTCCTGATCGCGGCGGTGCTGCTGGCGGACCTGTTCATCAACCGCACGCAGCCGCTCGTGGTGATGCTGCAGTCGCGCTGGTGGTGGTTCACCACGCTGGGGGCCATCCTGCTCGTCGCACGGTCGCGCCGTGAACAGTGGCTCAGGAGTGTGGATCGCCGGTTCTTCCGGGAGCGCTACGATGCCCAGCGCCTGCTGCGCAGCATCGCCGACCAGATAACCCGTGCCTCTGACTTCGACGCGATCGCCCCGTCCGTGATGCAGCAGATCGACGAGGCGCTGCACCCGGAGTTCGTCACCGTACTGCGTCACGTGCCGGAGGAGTCCGTCTTCTCCGCCCTTCCTACCGGCACCGCAGCTGAGGGAGGCTCCGGCCCTCTTCCCTCATCGCTCGCGGTCATTGGCGTCCTCTCAGTGCTCAGGAAGCCGCTCGCACTCTCCCTCGGGGACACGGCGTGGGTCAGGCATCAGCTGCCGCTCGAGGAGCACTCGCTGCTGCTCTCCCACGGCATCGAGCTGCTCGTGCCGATCTGCAGCCACGTTTCCGGTGATCTGCCGGTGGCCCTGCTGGCACTTGGGCCGCAACGTTCCGAGGAGCCCTACAACCAGGAGGATCTGGATCTGCTGGTTACCATCGCGCAGGCCGTGGGATCGCTGATCGAGCGCTCGTCGGGAGACCACACCCTGGCTGAGTGCCCCGGCTGCGGACGCTGTTTCGGTCCAGGGAGCGAGGTCTGCCCGCACGATGGCCATCGGCTCACGGCAACGCGCGGCTCCCGCCTCCTCAACGGCCGGTACTGCCTCCAGCGT
>JACCXG010000640.1 GCA_013697225.1 Acidobacteriota bacterium | reverse complement strand
GTAGCTGAACTCGAGTCCATACCGCGTCAGGACCTTGTCGAAATACCGGAACGTTCCCCCGTAGGTGTTGTCGGTCACCACCATGTGGTCCCCTGACTTCAGCAGCGTGGCTACCGCGCCGATGGCAGCCATCCCGGAGGCGAACGCAAAGCCGGCCTTCCCCCGTTCAATCGCCGCCACGTTCGCCTCGAGGGCGGCGCGCGTGGGGTTCTGCGTGCGCGCGTACTCGTAACCCTTGTGCCGGCCGAGCTCTTCCTGGACGTAGGTGGATGTCTGATAAATCGGAGTGATGATCGCGCCCGTGGACGGATCGGGCTCCTGGCCGGCATGGATGCAGATGGTGGAGAAGTGCGCGCGCTCGAGGGGCTTCACGGCGTCAATGTTATCATCCGCGGAATAGCCGACATGCTGCGCTCACGACTCCCGGCCCCTGACTTACCGAGTCGAGAGATGCCGCCCGATCTGTCCTCGCCTGCGAGCCCGCCTCCCGGCCCGGAACTGTCGGTCCGCGAGCTGTTGCTGCACTCCTGGGCGGGCCGGCTCTTCATCCTCTCCGCCGCGGTGAAGCTCGTCCTCGCGATCCTCCGCCAGGCGGTAGCCGAGGGGCCCGTGATGGAGGCCTTCAGCACCGCGGCAGCCATCGGGCTCGTCATCTCTGTCGGTTACTTTCTCTGGCGGCTCTTCACCCAGATGAAGCGCCGGCTGCTGTGGCGGGTCCGCCGGAAGCTGATCCTTTCTTACATCTTCATCGGGGTCGTCCCCGCCCTGCTGATCATTGCTTTTTTCATGCTGGGCGCCTGGGTCGTCTCGATGAATGTCAGCACATACCTGTTCAGCGACGGGTACGAGGAAGTCGTGAGCTATGCGAGCCTCACGGCCACGGCTGCGGCTTCGGAGATTGCACGTGCGCCGGCGTCCGCGCCCGAGACGCTCACGCGCGTGCACCGGGCGGCGAGCGACATGTACGGGGCGCTGTCGATCGTGTTCGTCCCGACCACGGCCGGCGTGCCTGAGGGAACCGCAGGGCCCTGGAATCATGCCCTCGAGCCGCCTGACGACCTGCCGGAATGGATCATCAGCGCATCGGAGGGGTTTGCCGGCACCATTGCGCCTCCCGCCCCTGATGGCGGGGACGCGGAGCTCGTGGTGCGCGCCGTGGCAGCGGTGGCGACCAGCACGCGCCGGCTGGGCTATGTCGTTGTCGACGTGCCGGTCGACCGGGAGGTGCTCGACCGTCTGTACTCGGCGACGGGGGTCAGAGCGGGCACGGTTCGCATCGGCGGCAACAGGAACGGACTGGAGGCCGCTGCGTTACAGGACCGGCCGCCGGATGCGGACCGCTTTGCGCTGTTCGGACGCGGTGTAACCATCCTGGATGCACGCGACTGGCTGACCGGTCAGGTGCGTCCCGCGAATATTTCGAACACCTACGCGATTGGGGAGTTGTACCAGAAGCTCTCGGGGGCGCAGGCGGCCCATCTGCAGGGGGGCACCGTCGGGCAGGCCATTCTGTACGTCCTCGTCTTAGTCGCGGTGCTGTTCCTGATCATCCAGTGCGTCGCCCTCATCATGGGTCTCGCCCTGGCACGGTCGATCACCAGCTCGATTCATGAGCTGTTCATGGGCACAGAGGGTGTGCGGCACGGCGACTTCACGCACCGCATCGACATCAAGAGCAACGACCAGCTTGGTGCCTTGGCGAGCTCTTTCAACCAGATGATCGGCAGCATCGAGAACCTGCTGCAGACGGCTGCCGAGAAGAAGAGGCTCGAAGAGGAGCTTCGCATCGCACGGCAGATCCAGATGTCGCTGCTGCCACGGGGTCCGCTCGAGATGCCCGGGCTCGCCGTCACGGCCTTGTGCGTCCCGGCACGGGAAGTAGGAGGGGACTACTACGACTTCTTTCCGCTCGCCGACGACCGTCTGGGCCTGCTGATCGCGGACGTCTCGGGAAAGGGGACCTCGGCCGCCCTGTACATGGCGGAGCTGAAGGGCCTGGTGCTCTCGCTGAGCCAGATTTACCAGTCTCCACGGCAGCTCCTGCTCGAGGTGAACCGGATCATCGCAGAGAACCTCGACACCCGCAGTTTCATCACGATGACGTACGCCCTGATCGATATGCGGGCGGGCACGATGACGTACGCACGTGCCGGCCACACACCTCTCATCTACCTGCGGAACAGCGCAGTACCCGGAGGCGAAGTGCAGGTGCTCGTGCCGAACGGCATGGTGCTCGGGCTGCAGTTTCCAGGTGCGTCGGAAAAGTTTGCCGAGCTGCTCGAGGAGGACCGGCTCACCCTTGGCGTGGGAGATGTGATCGCCCTGTATACCGACGGGATCTCCGAGGCGATGAACTCGAATTCCGATCTCTTTGGCGATGCGCGGCTCGGACGGCTGATCGAGGAGCATGGCCACCTCGAGACCGGGGAACTGCGCGAGCGGATCCTGCGCGAGATTGAATCCTTCGTGGGCACTGCCGACCAGCACGACGACATGACCATGGTCCTGTTGAAGGTAGAGAGCATTGCGGCCGGCGCGGTGGGCGTCTGATGACCCGTGGGGGGCGTCCCGCCCGGAATCATGACGTCCCCTGACGCCTCGGACATGCCGGAGCTCGCCGTCGTCTTTCGCACCCCTTCACCCGTCGAGGCTGACGTGGTGAAAGCCCTGCTCGCCGCGCACGGAATGGAGGCGGTTGTCGAGTCACACCTCTCGCGAACGCCGTTCCCTACGGCCCTGCACGAGATCAGGCTTTCTGTCGTGCCCGAGGACGCCGAGCGCGCGCGAGCCCTCATCGCCAGCCACCGCCAGGACGCCGGGGAGCCCACGCTGCGGCCCATCGGACGGGAGTTCGAGGCGCTCGAACGCACGATCGGCTACACCTTCCGGGATCACGGGCTCCTCGAGCACGCGCTGACGCATCGTTCGCGCGTCCACGAAGATGCCAGCGGCGGTGTGATCGACAACGAGTCCCTCGAGTTCCTGGGAGACTCCGTCCTGGGTTTCCTGATTGCGGACAGGCTCTTTCACGAGTTCCCGCAGCACAACGAAGGGCAGAAATCCAAGCTGAAGGCGATGATCGTGTCTGCGGCGTCGCTCGCGCGGCTCGGCAGGCGCATCGGCCTGGGGGAGTTCCTGATCCTGGGGCGGGGCGAGGAGAAGACCGGCGGCCGCCGCAAGAGTGCGCTCATCGCGGACAGCTACGAAGCGCTGATTGCGGCAATCTATCTGGACGGCGGGCTCGAGCCGGTGAGGTCGTTCGTGAACCGGCAGTTTGCCGATCTGCTCGGAGAGGCACGGCGGACCGGCGCGGCAACCGCGTTCACGGCCGACTACAAATCCGCGCTGCAGGAATGGCTGCAGTCACGCGAGCGCGGGCTGCCGTCGTACCGGCTGGCGGGGGAGGCGGGCCCCCCGCACCAGCGGCGGTTCGAGGTGGAAGTGCTCGTCGCGGGGGAGCCCGTGGCCCGCGCGGAGGGATCGAGCAAGAAGGAAGCCGCACAGGCCGCCGCGAGGGCCGCCCTCACCCTTCTCAGTCAATCTCGATGATCCCCCAGCTCTTCTCCTGACCGGGCGAGCGCGGCCCGCCGGCGACAGCGAGGGCCGGTTCTGCGTGGGGCAGCCTTGCCATCACGTAGGTGTGCACCTCACGTGCGACATCCTCGTCCGACGGAGGGAACGACCGGCAGTGCAGGCGCACCCACACGCGCAGCAGCGGGTCGGAAAAACTGTAGCGTTTCTGGCGCGAGCCGATGAGATCGACGTCCTCGAGCCACGACAGGTAATCTTTCGTCGATCCCGGCGTGCGCCGCAGCCGCGAGGCGATCTCCGTGAGGGTCAGCGGCTCGTGTTCGGCGAGCACGTCGAGAATGGCCTTCAGCGCACCGTAGCCGCGGGCGCGGTGCAGCCGGAGCTCGTAACAGAAGCGGCAGGCCATCGACAGCGGCGCGCCGGGCGCCAGGATCGCGCATAGCGCGCTCACCGGATCGGCGCCCCCCCTGAGGGCCATCGCCGCGGCGGCCTCGGCGATCATCCGCGCGTAGGCCGGACGGCCGTCCGAGAGCACCTGCACCATCCGCGACAGGTCGTCACGTGCCTGATCGTCGTCTTCGTCGTTGTAGAGGACCGTACTGGTGTGCTCGATCGCAGGCAGCGTGGCGCGCACCTCTGCCACCGTGAGGGGTGAGACAGGGATCACCTCGAAGCGCGCCGGCGCATCACGCAGCAGGCGGCGCGCACGCGCGGCGTATCGCGTTGTCAGGACGAAGCGGTTGCCGCTGCCGGCCAGCGCGGACGTCAACTCGCGCAAGACGGAACGCAGCCCGGGAAAGCTTTCGAACGTCCGCAACTCGAGAAATTCGTCGAGGAGAAATGTGACCGGTCCGCCCGTGCTGCCCCGTGCTTCGGCGAGCAGGGCAAGCGCGCTGTCGAAGGCCTGACGCGCGGTGCTGTCCCCCCCCAGCACGCCGGAGGTCGCCTGCGGGAACGGAGAGGTCTCGCGCAGCGTCCTCAGGAATCGCTCCGGTGTCGTGGCAACCCGTTCCACGTCCACATACTGCGCTGCGTTTCGGCCGAGCAGATCCCGGAGCCGCAGCAGCAGCGACGTGCGTCCGCTGCCGCAGCCGCCGAGCAGCACTGGTATGCGCGGCCCGTCGGATTCCGACGTCATGCCGACGTCGAGCGCTTCGAGCA
>JACCXG010000627.1 GCA_013697225.1 Acidobacteriota bacterium | reverse complement strand
GTTCCAGACCGTCGGGTTCGCGGCGATGAACCCGACATGGGTGACTAGATAACCCATGTAGATCGGATGGCGGACGATGCGGTAGAGACCGCTCGAGACCACCCCGCGATTGGCCGGCATCAGACCGAAGCTGCGCCCCAGCGATACCTTTCCTCCGATGACGACGAGGAGTCCCGCCGCACAGAGTGCCACGGTCAGCACCTCGGGCCAGGCCGCCGGAACGTCCGCCGGGCGCACCATCACGGGCCCGAGGATCGACAGGGCCGTCAGGACGCGCGCCCGGTAGCTGCGATCGACGATGCTGGTCGTCCGCCGGAGAACGGTGAGCACGACGACCAGCATTTCGCTGGCCAGCAGCAGCAGTCCGGTGAAGCGCCCGGTTTCCAGGAAGTCTCCGCCGATTCGGAGCGCCATCATCGTGAACAGCACGACAATCACCACTCGCGCGCCGCTGTCGGCAAGGTCCCTCGTGCGCGCGGGGCTCGCGCTCCCGGCGCCGCGTTCTACGCCCATCCGGGTTGCCACCGATCCACCCTGCGCCGTCGCGGGCTGCACAGCTGTTCTCATGCTTCCGCTCCTTGCGAGTCGGTCTCTTCCAGGAAGTAGCTGCTGCAGGCCGCGTCGAGGAGGTCGCGCGTAATCACCGGCTGCCTGTTCTGATACCGGCAGATGTTCACGACCTGCTCGACCAGATCGCGGGGATGGCAGGCGCGCATCTGCAGCTTCCGGGGCAGGTAGTACTTGCGCTGCAGGTACTCGACCATCACCGGATCGAATGGCAGTTCGCGCTTCCGGCAGTTCAGCTCGAAGATCTGGCAGTACTCGTCCATCGTGGGATTCTTTGCCAGAATCTTGTAAGGGATGCGCCGGAGGAACGCCTCGTCGGCCAGGGATTCCGGTTTCAGGTTCGTGGCGAACACGATGAGGACGTTGAAGGGGATCTCGATCTTGCGCCCGGTGTGCAGCGTGAGGAAGTCCACACGGCTCTCGAGCGGGACGATCCACCGGTTCAACAGATCGCGCGCCGGGACCCGCTGCCGTCCGAAGTCGTCCACGACGAAGACGCCGCCATTCGCCTTCATCTGGATCGGCGCCTCGTAGAACTTCGCGATGGGGTTGAACGTCAGGTCGAGCATCTCCAGGGTGAGCTCGCCCCCGACGACCACGACCGGCCGTTTCACCTTCTCCCACCGCCTGTCGTGCGCGGCCGTCGCAATCACGCTGAACCCGGCAACATCCCCGCCGAGCGGAGTGTGGCTGACGGGATCGAAGATGGTGATGACCTGGCCATCGATGTCGACGGCGTGCGGCACGTACATCTCGCTCCCGAGCGCACGGCCGATGCCCTCCGCGAGCACTGTCTTCCCGTTACCCGGCGCGCCGTACAGGAAGAGCGACTTCCCGGAGTTCACGGCAGGACCGAGCTGATCGAACATGCCTCTGTTGACGATGAGCTGATCGAAGCCTCTTGCGAGCCGCTCCCGGTCCACGTATGGACGCGCCGCCATGCAGGCGCGGACGTATGCGGTGTACTGCTCCAGCGGAACGGGCGCAGGCCCGACGTAGCGCGACACTTCCATGAACTGGAGGGCCCTGTCCCGCCCGAGGTCCGTGAGGGCATACCGGTACGCCGCCGTTCCCGTCCCCGTGGCGCCTCGCACTTCAACAAGCTTCTCGACGCGGGCGTGCTGTACCAGGGCGTCCAGGACGGAGTACGGCAGCCGCAGGCTCTCCGCGAGCCCTGTGCCGGTCATCTCACCGCCGATGAGCGTCTTGAGCAGCAGTTGTGCAAGCGTATCGGGGTGCAGGCCCGTCTCGGCGACGGTCCCCGGCGGAGCCGGAGGGGTCGGGGACGTCGCCACCGGTCTGGCTGGACTCTCTGCGCCGGTGTTCACGGCCGTAACAATGAGGGACATGTTGGAAGCTCCGCCGCCCATTCCTATTTCGTGTTCTCGATCATCGGGAACAGCACGGTGACGAACTTGATGGCCGCCGGGCCGATCGTCACGACCCAGATCGCGGGAAAAATGCAGAAGACCAGCGGGAACACCATCTTCACTCCGGTCTTGGCCGCAGCTTCCTCTGCCCGCTGGCGCCGCTTCGTGCGCAGCGTCTCCGAGTACACCCGCAGCGACTGCGCCACGCTCGTGCCGAACTTGTCGGTCTGGATCAGCATCGTCACCAGGGAGCTCAGATCGTCCACCCCCGTGCGGTCCGCCAGGTTGCGGAGCGCTTCGGCTCGTGGCTTGCCGGCCCGCAGTTCCAGGTTGATCAACCGCAGCTCGTCGGAGAGCTCGGGATAGGCGAACGCCAGCTCGGCTCCCACGCGCGAGAGCGCCTGATCCAGGCCGAGCCCGGCCTCGACG
>JACCXG010000613.1 GCA_013697225.1 Acidobacteriota bacterium | reverse complement strand
CCGCCCGAGGCGCCGCCCGACGTGCCGAACCTGGACGAAGTGGCCATCGGCACGTCCGTCTCGATGCGGGCACAGCTCGAGGAACATCGCAAGAATCCCACGTGCGCCTCCTGCCACAGGCGCATGGACCCGCTGGGCTTCGGACTGGAAAACTTTGACGCCGTGGGCGCCTGGCGCACAATGGATGGGAAATTCCCGGTTGACGCTTCCGGGGCGCTCCCCGACGGGCGGACCTTCACCGGGCCGGAAGAGCTGACGGAGATCCTGAAGGGGGATCGAGCCGAGTTTGCACGGGCGCTGACATCGAAGCTGCTGACGTATGCCCTTGGCCGGGGGCTCGAGCGCTACGATACGCGCACGGTGAAAGACATTACGGGGCGGCTGCCGGAGGCGGACTACAGGTTTTCAGCCCTGGTCCTGGAGATCGTCAACAGCCTGCCGTTCCAGTCGCGCAGACCCTCGCTCGAGCCACAGGGTCAGCAGGCGGGCCGGGAGTAGAAGGTAGAAGGTAGAAGGAAGCGGCCTGAGCCCCGCCTGGGGGCGAAAGGCTGGCAGCTGTGGGGGTGGGGCCCCACAGTAATAAGAAAAGGACAGAGCGCCATGATCGTGACACGGAAACATCTACCCCGCCGCATGTTCCTGAAGGGCATGGGAGCGGCCGTAGCCCTGCCGATGCTCGACGCCATGACGCCGGCCTTCGCAGCACCTAGGAGCGCCGCGGCGCCTGTCCGGCTCGCCTTCACCTACGTGCCCAACGGCATCACGATGACCGACTGGACGCCATCGGGGACGGGGCGCGGCTTCAGCTACTCCAGGGTGCTCAAGCCGCTGGAGGCGTTCCGTGAGGAAACCCTCGTGCTCTCCGGCCTGGCCCAGCGGAACGGGAATGCGCTCGGTGATGGACCGGGCGACCATGCCCGCGCCGCCGCCTCCTACCTGACCGGCGTGCACCCGCGGAAGACCGCCGGCGCCGACATCCAGAACGGCATCTCCATCGATCAGATTGCGGCGCAGCAGATTGGAGCGGCAACGCGGTTTGCGTCGCTCGAGCTCGGCTGTGACGACTCCCGCACGATAGGCAACTGCGACTCCGGCTACTCCTGCGCCTACACCAACAGCCTGGCGTGGCGCGGCGAGTCGAGCCCGATGCCGCCGGAAACCAACCCGCGGCTGGTGTTCGAGCGGCTCTTCGGCGACATCGACACGAGCCTGGCTCCCGAAACCCGGGCCCGCCGCTTGCGCTACCGCCGCAGCATTCTCGATCTCGTCGGTGAGCGGACGACGAGCCTGGCCGCCGATCTGGGGGCCGCGGACCGCCGCAAGCTCGACGAGTATCTCTCGTCGATCCGGGAAATCGAGCGCCGCATCGAGATGTCCGAAGCGGACATGACCGGCCTGACCCCCTCGATCGACAAGCCGACCGGCATTCCGGTGCAGTACGACGACTACGTCAAGCTGATGTTCGACCTGCAGCTCATCGCCTTGCAGACCGACATGACACGGGTGGTCACGATGATGATGGGGCGCGAGGGGAGCATGCGGACGTACCCCGAAATCGGCGTGGCGGACCCCCATCACCCGCTCACCCACCATCGTGGAAACGCGGAGTGGATCGAGCGCGTGACGAAGGTCAACACCATGCACATGGAGCTCTTCGCCGGCTTCATCCAGAAGCTGAAGTCCACGCCCGATGGTGACGGCAGCCTGCTCGACCACTCGATGATCGTGTATGGCAGCGGCCTGAGCGACGGCAACCGCCACACGCACGAGGACCTGCCCGTCCTGCTCGTCGGCCGCGGCGGCGCCTTCCGCATGGGCCAGCACATCTCGTACGAAAAGGGCACGCCCATGACCAACCTGTTCCTGACCCTGCTCGACCGCATGGGCGTGCAGGCGGAACAGATCGGCGACAGCACCGGCCGCGTCGAGCACCTGACCCAGGTGTCCTAGGCCGTAGCGCGTCCGTCAAGTCCCGACTCGACTTCCGTCCCCGGTTCAAGGGGGCGGAAGTCCCTTTTCCCTTTTGCCTTTTCCCTTCCCCATGAAGTACCTCCTTGCAGCCTTCTCCGTCGTCGCCGCCATGGGTGGCCCCAGCCAGGCGCCGCCGCCACGCGCGGCCGGATCGCTCGTGTACTTCGGCACCTACACGGGCGAGCACAGCAAGGGGATCTACGTGGCCCGGCTCGATGGTCGGACCGGGGCGCTCACGTCACCCGAGCTGGCGGTCGAGACGCGCAGCCCGAGCTTCCTCGCGCTCCACCCCACACGGGACATCCTGTATGCCGTCAACGAGGTCAACGAAGTCGACGGCAAGCCGGGTGGATCCGTCACCGCGTTCACCGTCGACCGCACGACCGGCAGGCTGACGCGCATCAACAGCGAATCGTCGCGCGGCGGCGGGCCCGCACATCTGGTCGTGGACCAGACCGGACGGAACGTGCTGGTCGCCAACTACGGCGGCGGCAGCGTCGCCG
>JACCXG010000602.1 GCA_013697225.1 Acidobacteriota bacterium | reverse complement strand
CGTCGAGGTCGAACCACATCCCGGGGTCCGCAGCGGCCGGCAACAGCTGGTAGAGCCCGAAGTCGAACTCCTTGCGCCGGACAACCCGGGGGAACGCGCTCCAGGCCGACTCGTACTCCGGGACCTGGAATCGCCTGCTGGCCACGCTCTTCGCACTCCAGTCACGTGCCAGCAGCTCCGTTCCGCCGCCGCCGAGAAAATACACAGCGCCGTATCGCGTCCGGGCCCATTCGAGGAAGGTCCCGAACGCCTCGCGGTCCGGCCGCGCGGAGGCCAGCACGAGAACAGGGCGCGCGTAGATGTACGCGAGAGGCAGCGCGAACACGTGCGCGTCGGAACCGGCATCCCTGGATTCGACGAGGAGCAGGTCATCGGCGCCGATACTCCCGGCCAGGCTCTCCAGTTCCGGGATGATGCCGGCGTACTCGAGGTGATCGACGACGGGTCGCGCCGCACGGGCATAGTGGCCCCCCAGCAGGAGGATGAAAACTGCCCCGATTGCCGCACTCACGATGCGCCTGGCGCCGCTCTGACGCAGGCCCCATGTGGCAGCTGCACAGGCGAACAGCAGGGCGCCCGGCAGGATCACCGGGACGAACCGGCGGGCTGCCCAGAAATGCTCCGGCACGATCCGGATTTTGTAGAAGAAGAAGAGCGCAAAAACCGCCACCGTGATGAAGAGGGCCGGGGCGCGCCAGAAGGAGTGCCGCGCAAGCAGCATGAACCCGGCCAGTGCGGCGAGCAGGCCGCCGTTCGACAGGTAGAACCGTGTGAAGTCGCGCAAGGCATACGCATCGTAGGGCGCGAGCTTTCCGGCCGGTTCGCGGAAGTACAGGGCGTAGACCGCTCCGAGTACCACGATCGCGGTGACCAGCACCGGAGCCAGCCCGCGCACGCGCGTGGAGAGTGCAGGGTTCCGGGCACTCACGAGCACCAGCGCAAGTACCGCGGCGGCCAGGGCAGCCCCGGCCAGGTAATGCCACCAGAAAACGTTGTGCGTCAGAAAGAGGATCGGGCGTTCGGCATACGCACGCATTGGACCGAGCAGGTACAGCGCCGCCAGAACGGCACAGGCACCCAGCACGACAACGACACCTGTCTGCCGTCGCTCTCCGGCAGCCGTCAGCAGCGCGATCGCGATGACCACTGCCATCGCGCTGAGGGCCGCATCCACCCGCAGGAAGAAGAGCAGCCCCAGCAGCAATCCGGCAACGGGAGCAAAGAACGTGTCCCGGTCGTGATGATTCCGCGCGAGCGCCAGAAGCGCTGCGAACAGGAATGCCTGCATCACCACTTCAGCGTTGGGATAGCGTGCAAACCACACCTGCACCACGTGCAGCGCAAGCAGCACGCAGGCAGACCAGGCGGCGGCCCGCCCGGCCAGCTGCGCTCCCGCGAAGTACACCGCCAGGAGCCCGAGCACAGCCCAGACACCGACCGCCCGGCGCGCTCCGCTCAGGCCGTCCAGCCCGTACCCGATGGCGATCGACGCCGGGAACAGGTGCGGGAACTGGCCGACGACAGTCCCCCGCTCGGGATCCATGATGAAGAAGCCCATGAACCGTAGCCCGTAATACTCCTCGCGCTCGTGGGAAGGAAAAAACAGATCCCGTGCGAATGGCGGCACCGTGGAGACCACCGGATCGTCGTAGGCGAACGTCCCCTGTTGCGCGATCTGAATGCCCTCGGCGATGTAAACGCCAGGATCCTTGCCGCCGATGACGTATTCGGCAGGGGGGAAGAATCGCCAGATGCCCAGGGCCACGAGCATCAGCGGCAGGAGGATCGACAGTCCGGGGCGGCGTGCAGCGGGGCCGAGTCGCAGGTCCAGGCGTGCAGCGGCCGCGGCGCACGCCGCGAGCCCCGCGTTGGCGGCCAGCAGGCGGCCGAGGCTGTACTGGCCGGCAGCGGCGAGCACGAGCACCAGGGACAATGAGATGGCGAGGCTGATGACGATCGCCCAGAAGAGGCGCTCTTCCGCCGGCAGACCCGCACGGCGATCGCGGTCCAGCCACGGCAGTCTGAAGATGGCTGCGCCTGGCATCCACCCGATTACCACCAGCTGGAGCACCTGCAACGCCGTCATCTCAGTTCGCCACCGCCGAATCGGTCACGGTACCCCGCAGCTCGAAGACGCTGCGACCGCCGTCGCGGAGAGCCTCAGAACTGAAAATAGATGAATTCCGCACCACCGAAATTGCCGAACAGCAGGACGAGGTAACACGTGGCAGCGTAGATGGAGTATCGCACGGTGACGGGCAGCCGGGGCACGGCCAGAACATCGTTGTAGTAGGCCTCCCCGGCGTGGACGAGCACCAGCGGTGTGGCGTGCAGCAGCAGCGGGACGAGGAGCCCGTGCACGTCCACGGACCCAGGCTGGAAGTTGCCGAAGATGCTGTGGGTGAGCAGGCCGACCTGCTCCGCCGAGCGTGCCCGGAAGATCAGCCAGCCGTAGCAGGTGAGGTGAAACATGACGAACCAGGAGGTCACGCGTGCGACGCCGCCCGCCCCAGACACCCAGCGGCGGAACCATTCCGCCCCCTTCCCCGCGTGGTAGCCGACCAGCAGTGCCCCCTGGTAGATGCCCCACAGGATGAACGTCCATGCGGCACCGTGCCAGAGCCCTCCCAGCACCATCGTGATCATCAGGTTCAGCCGCGTGCGGCTCTCCGAACCCCGGTTGCCCCCGAGGGGGATGTACAGGTAATCGCGAAGCCATGTCGAGAGGCTGATATGCCAGTGGCGCCAGAACTCCTGGGGCGAGCGCACCAGATACGGGAACCTGAAGTTCTCCACGAGCTCGATGCCCATCAGCTTGGAAGTGCCGCGGGCAATGTTCGTGTATCCCGCGAAGTCGCCGAAGATCTGGAGGGTGAACGCGTAGACCCCGACGAGCACGTTGATGCCGGTTGGTGTGGTGTCCGGCTCGAAGACCGCGTTCGCCACACCGGCGACGTTGTCGGCCACGAAGATCTTCAGAAAGAAGCCCCACGCGATGAGCCACAGACCGTCGCGGACCTGCTGACCGCTGATCCGGCGCGGCTCGTGAATCTGCGGCAGGAGGCGTGAAGCCCTGAGGATGGGCCCCGCGACAAGGTGCGGGAAATAGGCCACGAAGACGGCAAACTCCAGGAGCCTCCGGGTTGCGGGGATCTCCCGGCGATACACGTCGATGACGTAGCTCATGGTCATGAACGTGTAGAAGGAGATACCGATCGGCAGCAGCACCCGGATCGTGACGAAATCCACCCGCCATCCAAGCGACGACAGCAAGGCGTGGAGGTTGTCGGCGAAGAAGTTGAAGTACTTGAAGAACCCGAGGACCGACAGGTTGAACCCGATGCTCAACCACAGGATGGCCTTGCGCCGTGCCTCCGTTCCGGACCCGTCCAGCGCCCGCGCGCAGCTGTAGTCCACGACCGTGGACGCAAGGAGCAGGCCCAGGAAGCGCCAGTCCCACGCCGCGTAGAAGTAGTAGCTCGCCAGCAGCAGGAGCCAGTTCTGCCCCCGGTGGGGCAGCGCGCGGTACACCGCGTAGACGACAACGAAGAACCAGACGAAATGAAGTGAGTTGAACACCATGGGCGGTGCTCACCGTCCGGCGGGGGGCGCGCCGCCGTCCGCCAGGCCCGATTCCCGGAGGAACTCCGCAAGCGCCGCCGCTACCACCTCGTGCCCGCGGGGGGTCAGGTGTGCCGTCTGCTGGAAGAACAGATCGGGGCCTGGCATCGCGGCCCGCAGCGCCGGCAGCAGATCGAACACGGGGAGGGGAAGGTCCCCGAACGCCTCTCTGAAGCGATGCGTTGCGCCGTCACGCTGCAAGTCCCCACCGGCCTGGCGCACGATCTCCAGCAGACGCCCGTAATCCGCATCGTCCACCTGAAACCGCGCCGGCATGAGCACGACAACCGTACGCGCCCCTGCGGCAGACGCCTCGTCCGCCAGCCGCTCGACTGCCTGGCGGGTCAGGTCGATCCCGCGGAAGATGCGCTCAACAGGGTGCGCCGCATAACTCTGCAGAGGTGGCTCAGGGGGGCCGAGCGGCCGCGAAACAATCCGGGTCCCTTCGATCGCGCGAAGCCGGAGCACCTGGAGCACCATGCTCCGCCGGACGAGACGCCGCAGGCGGGTGAGCAGTGTGTCGCGCACGGCGTCCAGGGCGGCCGGGCGCGCTCCGAGAAGCTGCGGCTCCCAGATCACTGCCTCCTCGGCATCGTTGCCCACGTAAATCGTGACCACCACGATGTCGGGCTCGAAGGCCGCTGCCACGTGGCGGAAGAACAACAGCTGCTGAACGGGACCGAAGCCCTGGACCCCGGCGTTGATCACCCTCACCTGGCGCCTGGAGCCCGGGGTGTTCAACCGGCGCTCGAGCAGCTCGCCGAATGTCTGCGGGAACTCCACCTGGACGGCCAGGACCATCGAATCGCCAAGCACCACGATTCGGCGTTCACCCGGCTCCCTGGGACCGATCTCCTCGTCGTCGCGCACGCCGCTGCTGTTGATGACGAGTGTCGTGTCGAATTCGGGTGTCCGGAATTGTGTGCGCGCCCCCGGCAGAAGGCGGTAGCCCAGGTGCGGATCTCCGGTGAAGAGCGCTTGAAAGGCGGGGGCTGCCTCGGAGCTGCCCCACGTGCGGAGCGCGGTCTCGAAGAGCACGAACTGAACGGCCACGATGACAATCAGCAGGAGCGCACGGGACGCGCGGCCCTGGAGACGGCCGGTGATGGCCATCAGCCCGCCTGAAGCGCCGAAACCACTTCATCGATCGCGGAGGACGGCAGGCTCGGATACAGAGGAAGCGAGAACACCTCGCGGCAAATGCGATCGGCGACCGGGCACTGGGCCGGCTCCAGGCCTGCCAGCGCGGGTTGCCGCGGAATCGGAACAGGGTAGTGGATCAGCGTCTCCACCCCGCGGGCGCGCACCTGGCCCATCACCTGGTCCCGAGCGGGGCTCATCACGGGGAAGAGATGGTACACGTGCCCCGGGTCACATTCCGGCGGGACCGTGACGGACGACACATCCGCCAGCCGGTCACGATACCGTCCGGCAAGGGCCCGCCTTGCTGTCGTCCACCGGGGCAGCAGTCGAAGCCGCTCGATGAGGATTGCGGCCTGCATCTCGTCCAGGCGCGAGTTCACGCCGAACTCCGCGTGGTGGTATCTCGATGTCTGTCCGCCGTTCCTCAGGCGCTGTGCGCGTGCAAGGAGCTCTGGATCGCCGGTCGTGAGAGCGCCGCCATCCCCCAGGGCGCCAAGGTTCTTTGTGGGATAGAAGCTGTACGCCGCGGCGGCGCCGAAGCTGCCGACAGGCCGCCCCCCGCAGGTGGCCAGGTGCGCCTGGCAGCAGTCTTCGACAACCGTCAGGTTGTGACGCTGCGCCACTGCCATGATGGCGGGCATCTCAGCCGGCTGTCCGTAGAGGTGCACCGGCAGGATCGCGGCGGTGCGCGGGGTCACGGCGGCCAGCGCGGCGCGGGGATCGAGGGTGAGACGAACCGGATCGATGTCTGCGAAGACGGGTCGCGCCCCGGCCATCATGATGGCCAGTGCCGTATACGCCGCAGACACCGGAGAGGTGATGACCTCGTCTCCCGGGCCAATACCCAGCGCGCGAAGCGCAATCGCCAGGGCGTCCGTTCCGGTCCCGACACCGGCGGCGAACTGCGCTCCTGTGGCCTCAGCGAAGGCCCGCTCGAAACTCTCGAGCTCCGGCCCGAGCACGAACCAGCCGCGCTCGACGACGCGGCGGATGGCCGCGTCCACCACTGGTGCGTCTTCTCCCGGCGTGAGCTGCAGGAAGGGGATCA
>JACCXG010000581.1 GCA_013697225.1 Acidobacteriota bacterium | reverse complement strand
GCTCTTCCTCAACAATTACGATGATCTGATCGTCGCGGTCGGGTCCTTCCTTCAGTCCAGCCGCTACCGGACGGACAACATTTCCAATGCGCGGGCACGTGGGCTCGAGCTCGCGGGCTCGGTGCGGACGCGGCTGCGGACCGGCCGGGTCGCCGATCTTCAGGTCCGCCTCGCCTATACCTTCCTGGATACGGAAATCCTGGCGGTCGACCGAGCCGATATGGCGCCGCCTCCCTTTTCCGTGGGCGATCCGCTCCTGCGGAGGCCTCACCACAATGTATCGGCGGATGTGTCGCTGACCGCCGGGCGCCTGGCTGCCTATCTCCGCGGCGGCGGCCGCAGCCGTGTGCTGGACGTCGAACCCTCGAGCGGCACCTTCGGCGGGCTCTTCCACGCCCGCGGCTACCAAGTCTGGAATGCCGGGGCGTCATGGCGCGTGCACCGGGCACTCGAGCTCTTCGGTCGGCTCGACAACCTCTTCGATCGCACGTATGAACAGGCGCTCGGCTTCCCGGCGCCCGGCCGGGGAGCGATGGCAGGAGTGCGGGTTGCTGCAGGTCGCTGACGTCTCGTTCGGCTATGGGCCGTCGGGTCAGGAGCGGCCGGCCAGGGCCCCGTTCACGTTGCGCGACGTCACCGTGGACGTGCCGCGCGGATCGCTGACGGGCCTCCTTGGACCCAACGGCTGCGGCAAGACGACGCTGCTGAAGGTGATGTCAGGCGTGCTCGAGCCGTCACGCGGCCGCGTGACGCTTGAGGGGGAACCGCTCCACGCCATTCCGCGCCGGAGACGAGCACGGCGCATTGCCGTGGTGCCGCAGGAAACGCATCCCGCGTTCGATTACACCGTCATGGAGATGGTGCTGATGGGCCGCCATCCCCATCTCGGGGCTTTCGCCATCGAAGGTCCCGCCGATCTGGCAGTCAGTCGTGACGCCTTGGCGGCGACCGGCACGGCCCATCTCGCGCAGCGGCGGTACATGACGCTCAGCGGCGGCGAGAAGCAGCGCGTGGTCATCGCCGCCGCGCTCGCGCAGGCGGCCGATCTCCTGCTGCTCGATGAGCCGACCGCGTCGCTGGACCTCGGCTATCAGCTCGAGACTGCGGGGCTGCTGGCAGAGCTCAACAGCAAACGCGGTGTGACGATGGTCCTGGCCACCCACGACCTTAATCTGGCCGGCCTGCTGTGCAGCCAGCTGGTGCTGCTGCGCGCCGGCCGTGTGCTCGGCCAGGGGGCCACCCGTGACGTGCTGACGACAGCGATGGTGCGACAGGTATACGACGTCGAGGCTGACGTGTCCTATCATCCTGGCGCAGGACACCTGACCGTGGTGCCACTGCGCCGCTCAGGGCACACAGACGTGCACCGGTGACAATCCGCCGACGGCTGTTGCTCACCTGCGCGGCTTCCGGCTCGCTCCTGGCGCTGACATGTCTGGTGGCGCCGCTCGTCGGCAGTACCCAGATCAGTCTCCTGCGCGCCCTGGATCGATCCATTCCGTTCGCGGACAACGTCGACGCGCAGATCTTCTTCATCGCGCGCATGCCCCGGGTCGCAGCGGGGGTCGTCGTCGGCGCCGCACTCGCCTCGGCAGGCGTCGTGCTGCAGGCGCTGTTCCGCAATCCGCTGGCTACCGCCGAGACGCTCGGGATATCGGCAGGGGCCGCGCTGGGCGCGATTCTCGCGATTACGGCCGAGTCCTGGATCTCGCTGGGGCCGTTCTCTCCCGTGGCGATCGCCAGCCTGGTGGGGGCCCTCCTGGCGATCGCCGTGGTCTATCTGCTAGCGAGCGCGCCGAGACGTCCGCTCTCAACGGCCGTGCTGCTGCTGGCCGGAGTGACGTTGAACGCCTTCATCTCGGCCATCATTCTGTTCGTCCAGTACCTCGCGGATTTCACCCAGTCCTATCGCGCGATCCGCTGGCTGATCGGCGATCTCGATGTAGGCACGTTCGCACCGGTGCTCGGCGCGCTGCCGCTCGTAGTTGTCGCGTTTGTCATGTTCTCGCTGCTGCCATCGTCGCTCAACCTGCTCAGCGTCGGCGGGGACCTGGCCGCCACTCGGGGCGTGAACGTCGTGAACGTGCAGCGGCTGGCTTTCTTCAGCGCAGGCCTTGCCACGAGCGCTGCGGTGTCGCTGGCCGGCCCAGTGGCGTTCGTCGGCATCGTCGTGCCGCACCTCGTCCGTCTGGTCGTGGGCGTGGATCATCGCGTCGTGCTGCCGGTCGCGGCGCTGTTCGGCGCATCCTTCCTCGTCGGCTGCGACCTGATCGCGCGCACCGCCATGGCGCCGGTGGAGCTTCCCGTCGGCATCGTCACGGCGATGATCGGAGGACCGTTCTTCCTATGGCTGCTCGTGCGAAGAGGCTGATTCCCGTCGCGGCTGTCGCGTGCGCGTGGGCGGCAGTGCTCGCGGCACAACAAGCGCCGGCGCGTCGAATTATCTCGCTGGTACCGGCGCTCACCGA
Organism: Acidobacteriota bacterium; assembly: GCA_013697225.1. Taxonomy (GTDB): domain Bacteria; phylum Acidobacteriota; class Vicinamibacteria; order Vicinamibacterales; family 2-12-FULL-66-21; genus JACCXG01. Next base: position 2,420 of record JACCXG010000581.1, on the reverse strand, counting down.
GGCGCTCTACGCGATCGGCGCAGGTCCCAGCGTGGTGGCCGTCAGCAGCTATGACGACTATCCCCCTGAGGTGAAGACGCTGCCACGGGTGGGTGCGCTCCTGGATCCGGACACCGAGCGCATCCTCTCGATGCGTCCGGACCTCGTGCTTGCCTATGGGACTCAGGACGCACTGAAAGCGCAACTGCAACGAACCGGTATTCCGGTATTCGACTACCGCCACGGGGGGCTCGCGGATATCACCGCCACGATACGGCGCCTGGGCGTGGAGACAGGCCACGTGTCTGGAGCGAATCGGGTGGTACTGGAGATCGAGCGGCGGATTGCGGAAGTCCGCGCGCGAGTCGCTGAGCGTCCGCGGCCCCGCGTGCTGCTCGTCTTCGGACGCGAACCGCTGTCGCTGCGTAACGTGTACGCGAGCGGAGGCCAAGGCTTTCTGCATGACCTCATCGACGCCGCCGGAGGGACCAACGTCTTCGGCGACGTCCGACGCGAGTCGGTTCAGGTGTCGACCGAAATGCTGCTCTCGCGCGCCCCGGAGGCCATCATCGAGCTGCGGGTCGGCGCACCACCGGCGGGGGAGCAAGCCCGCCGTGAACGGGAGGCCTGGCAGCGGCTCCCGGGGGTGCCGGCCGTCAGGAGCCAGCGCGTATTCATCCTCCATGGCGATCACCTCCTCGTCCCGGGACCACGCGTGGCGCTGGCGGCCGAGGACGTCGCCCGCGCCCTTCATCCCGAGGTGTTCAGATGAAAATTCTCCTCTCATGGAGCACTGGCAAGGACAGCGCCTGGACACTGCACGTGCTGAACCAGCAGCACCCGGGTGCGGTCGCGGCGCTCTTGACGACCGTAAATGCTGCCGTCGATCGAGTAGCGATGCACGGCGTTCGGCGGGAGCTGCTTGAAGCGCAGGCCGCCTCCGTCGGCATTCCTCTCTGGACGGTGCCGCTCCCGCATCCCTGCGGCAACGATATTTATCAAGAGCGGATGCGCGAGGCAATCGGGAAGGCCGTGCACGCAGGATTCACGCACGTTGCCTTCGGCGACCTGTTTCTCGAGGACGTCCGCGTCTATCGGGAAAAGGGACTTGCGGGAACGGGACTCGAACCGCTGTTCCCACTCTGGGGCGCACCCACGGCTGCCCTCGCCGAGCAGATGATTGCCTCTGGCCTCCGCGCACGGCTCACCTGCATCGACACACGTGTGCTTCCCGCGTCGTGGGTCGGACGGGAATTCGACCGGAGTCTGCTTCGCGAATTGCCCCGGGGCCTCGATCCGTGCGGCGAGAACGGCGAGTTCCATACGTGCGTGTACGCGGGACCGATGTTCCGGTACGCGTTGGTCGTCGAAACCGGGGACATCGTGGCCCGGGAAGTATTCGTGTGGCGCGACCTCATATGTCCCGCTATCCAACCCGCATCGTCTGTCTGACGGAGGAGACGACCGAGACCCTTTATCTCCTCGGGGAGGGGGATCGCGTCGTGGGGGTATCGGGTTATACCGTGCGGCCGCCGGAGGCGCGGCGGAAGGCGAGAGTGTCGGCGTTCATCAGCGCCCGTTTCGACAAAATCCAGGCGCTGAACCCCGACCTGATTCTCGCCTTCTCCGACCTCCAGGCGGATATCGCCGCGAAACTGATCCGGTGCGGGTACCCCGTCGTCACCTTCAATCAGCGCTCTGTTGCCGAGATCCTTCAGATGATCCGCATCGTGGGGGGACTGATCGGATGTGGCGGCAAGGCGGACGCCATGGCTTCAGGACTGGAAGCCGAGCTCGAGAACCTGCGAAAGGAGGCATCCAGGCTCCCGCGACGGCCGCGCGTATTTTTCGAGGAATGGGACGATCCGTTGATCTCCGGGATCCAGTGGGTGGAGGAGCTCGTAGAGATTGCGGGCGGCGAGCCAATCTTCCCGGAACTTCGCCACGCCAAGCTCGGAAAAGACCGTATCGTCGGGATAGACGCCGTGGTTCAGCGGAACCCTGAGCTCATCGTTGCCTCGTGGTGCGGAAAACCGGTCAGACGCGAGAGGATCTCGGTGCGGCCGGGGTGGGACGGTATCGCCGCGGTGCGTGCGGGGCACATCTACGAGATCAAGTCCGCTTACATCTTGCAGCCTGGACCCGCTGCGCTCACTGAAGGCGTTCGCCAACTGCACGAGCTCGTGACACACGTCGTCACGCGCTGAACTCGGGGACGAGCTGCCTGGCCCAGGCCTCGCCGAACAGCCGCTGCACCGCCCTCCACCACGCACACTATAGTGGAGTGGCAGGTCTGCAGGCGCTTTCTTCGGTCCCGGCGGTTCGGACCGGACGCATCCACATCATCGGAGACGCACGAACCGTCGTCCCGGGCCCGCGCGTTGCGGAAGGCACGGAGCTGCTGGCTCGCGCGCTGCACCCCGGCGCATTCCAGGAGGATC
>JACCXG010000576.1 GCA_013697225.1 Acidobacteriota bacterium | reverse complement strand
CAGGCCTCCGGCCGGAGTCCTTGTCCACAGGCGCATTGTAGCCCCGGAGCCTGCGGAACGGCATGCGAACCGCGCCGGCGCGAGAATCCGAGCCCGACTCCACCGCGTGATGAAAAACTCCGGTCCGGCTGTCGCGGCACAGCGGCGCCTGGCTCGGTGGCGTATCGCAGTGGTGCCACGCCAGACGGGCCACAGTCCGCGACGGGTAGAATTCGAGCACCCCGCAGGATCCAGCGCGAGCTGCGTGCGGTAGACCGGCTGCGCCAGAAGGATCTATGGCTCGTCGCGCCACCAATTCCCGCCGCACGAGAGCGGCACGTGGGCAAACCTGAAGGAGACACGATGGCAGCGCTGAACTCATCTCTCGCCCAGCTCTTTGCGGAGCTGACTGACGGCCCGGCCTCTGACGAGGCATACATGCTGAACCCCGCGGACCCGGGACTGCTCCGGTCGCTCGACAGGCTGTCTGCCGGGGCTGCCTCGAAGCCGGCCGCGCCGGGCTCCCCCTCCATCGCCGCGCATGTGGACCATCTCTGCTTCGGTCTCGACCTCATGAATCGCTGGGGAGACGGCGAGCCCAACCCCTGGAACGGCGCCGACTGGGCGGCAAGCTGGCGTCGCACAACGGTGACCGACAGCGAGTGGGCTGCCTTGCGGGAACGGCTCCGGCATGCCGCCAGGCGCTGGCGGGGGGTCCTGGAGACGCCTCGCGACATGTCCCCGATGGAATTGAACGGCGTGATCGGCAGCCTTGCACACCTGGCCTATCACCTTGGCGCCATACGGCAAATCGACAGATCGCTTGCGGGCCCCAGGGAGTCGTAGGTCTGACCGGATCGCCGCATGGCTCAACGGTCGGACCGGCCCCGCTCCGCCGTCCTGGCGTCCCATTCGCGTCCGTGCTCCTGGCGTACCCACCCCTCGGACGATCCGTCCTGGTCGGACACGTACTTGAGCGGCACATCCCGGCTGCGGTCCTGGTCCATGTTGACGATCAGATCGGCAAGAAGCCCGGTGAAGACGATCTGTGCCCCGACCACCATCATCAGCACACCGAAGGTCAGGAGCGGGCGTGTGCCGATCGGGATGCCGCGGAACCAGAGAACCGTCAGGTAGGTCAGCGATGCCAGCCCGAGGGCACACAGCACCGACCCAATCTTCCCGAAGAAGTGCAGGGGCCGCCTGGTGTAGTTGAGCAGGAAGTACAGCGTGAGCAGGTCCGGAATCTCCGTCAGGATCTTCGTCGACCGATACTTCGACGCGCCGTACTTCCGCTCCTGATGCCTCACGGGTACTTCCGCGACGCGGAATCCCATCTCGCTGAGGATCAGCGGAATGAACCGGTGCATTCCCCCATACAGGTGCAATTCTCTGGCAGCAGCGGCCCGATAGAGCTTCAGCCGCTGTTCATGTCCTTGAACGAACAGCCGAACAGCAGCCGTACGATCAGGTTGAAGAGCCTGGAGGAGAGCACTTTCGACCGCGGATCCCGGCGGTTCACACGCCATCCACTGACGACGTCCACCCTTCGTTCACCAGGTGCTCGTACATTTTTGGCAGATCGGAAGGGTCATCCTGCAGATCGGCGTCCATCGTCGCGATGAACTCTCCAGCGGCAAGGCGGAAGCCGCACTCGAGGGCCGGGGACTTCCCGAGGTTCTTCCTGAAGGCGACCACCCGCACATGCCCGTGGAATCGCGCGAGCGCCTTGAGCTTCTGCAGCGTATCGTCGGTTGACCCGTCGTCGATCAGAAGGATTTCGTAGCGGCCATCCAGCGTGAGCAGTGCATGCTCGATCCTGGAGACCAGTTCGTCGACGCTGTCGCTCTCGTTGTGGATGGGAACGACGATGGAGAAGACTGGCGGGTCGCTCTTCACAACGGCCTCCGTAGCGGTCATCATCGTTGGGCGGCCCGGGCCAGCATCCGGGTCCCTGATGCGATCCGCTGAAAATCGGGAGAATGGAAGATTATAGTGGCGGCCGGGACCAGAGATGTTCATCATTCAGCAGCCCGGCCCGAAACCGGTCAGGGGCGGCATTCCGCGCGGAGGCGGCTGCTGGGCGGTACGGCGATCGTCCTGCTGGCCGCCCTGGCGGCATACCTCCTGGCGAGGCGCGAAGAACTCGCCGACATCCGTCGTCTGTCGGCTGCGGTGCTGCTGGTGACGCTTGGCCTCCAGTTTCTCGCTCAGCTCCTCTGGAACACCGCAATGCTGCTGCCGTTGCGTGTCTACATGAAGCTGGGTTTCTGGGAGTTGTTCGCGATCAGGACGGGAGGATTTCTCGCGGGCGCAGCCATACCGGTGGCTGGAAATCTCGGCGTGCGGCTCGCATACCTGAGGCGGAGAGGCCTGGCGTATCCAGACTTCACCTGGGCCACCATCGTCAGCAATGCTCTCTCGTTGTCCGCCGCGGCGGTGCTGGCCTGCCTCGCCGCGGGCGCAATCTGGGCGATGACGGGCACTCTGTCCGCCCCTGCCGCCGGCCTGACGGCTGCCGTGCTGACGCTCGGGGTCGGGGCGATGGGGGCCATCCGGTGGCTTCCGCGCGTGAGCGGGCATTCACGGCTCGAGGGGTGGACCCTGCTCTCGGGGATGCGGCGCGGCCGCGTCAGTGCGCGAACGGCCAACGGAATCCTCGCCGCCTCTTTCGGACGCCACGCATTCAGCTTCCTCGCCTTTGCTCTTCTCTATAACTCTCTGTCCACCGGGCCCGGCCACTTCCTGACGGGAGGCCTCGTATATGCCATCACGAGCCCGATCAGAATCGTGGCGATCACACCCGCCAATGTGGGAGTCATCGAGTGGGCGGTTGCGGGTGTGGGAAAGCTGCTGGCCTTCGAGGTGACAACAGGTCTTCTCGTCGCTCTGGTCTTCAGGGGCACGTCAATTGTGGCTCAGGTTCTCGGAGTGGCCGTGGCAGGAGCATGGATCGGCATCAGGGGTGAGGGATGACTCCGAAAATATCGGTGATCATCCCGTTCCGGAACGCGCGGGAGCGGCTGCCCCCTCTGCTGGACGCCTTGAAGCGTCAGACGTGTGACGCGGACAGCTTCGAAGTGCTCTGGATTGACGATGCGTCCGGGGATGGCGGAACAACCTGGCTGGAGGGGGAGCGCCCCTCGAGCTGGAAGGTGCTCGTGCACTCGGCCCCGCGCGGATCCTATGCGGCGCGAAATACCGGTCTGCAGATAGCGGCCGGTGAGAGCATCGCCTTCACGGATGTGGACTGCCGTCCGCGCGAGGATTGGATAGCACAGGGACTCGACGCGCTCACGGCCGCCCCGCGTGTCGCGGGACGGGTGCAGATCGAGCTCTCGGATTCGCCGACGCCGGCGGAGCTCGTCGACGCCGGAAGGTTCCTGCGCCAGCGGAGGTACGTACAGGAAGGGTTCGGCGCCACGGCAAATCTTTTCGTGCGGAAGATGGTGTTCGACCGGGTCGGGCGATTCGACGAGCGCCTGAAGTCCGGCGGAGACTATGAGTTCGGGTTGCGGTGCTCGCAGGCGGGAATCGGGATCGCGTACGCGGACGACGTGGTCGTGAGCCATCCCGCGAGGGCGTCGCTCCGGGACCTGCTGGCGAAGGGAGAACGGGTCGGCTTCGGCACCGGGCAGCTCATCCGACGTGGCGGCATGCCGATGCGGCTGCTTGCGGCGCGTGCCTCGGACCGGTTCGCGCTTGCGCGAAGGCGGGGCACAACGGAACGCAGCATCCCCCGTGTCGAGGGAAGGCGCTCCTTCGTCCTGAGCGGCGTGCACCTGCTGGTTCTGGCGTCAACGGTGGTTGGCAGCGTGAGGGGCTTTCTGCTTCCTGGAGCGGCGGCGGCCCACGACTGAGGCGGTTTTGGGAGTCTGGTGTTGATGAACATTCCCACGTTTTCCCTTGTCATCGAGACGGCGAACCTCTCGCTGGCCGATCTCGGCGGCCTGCGTGACACGCTCGAGTCCCTGGCTGCGCAGACGCTGTCGCTCTCGAACGCGCGGGAGGTACTGATTGCCGACAGCGGGGATGTGCCGACAGACGTTCTACAGGAAACGCTCCGGACGTTCGCGTGGGCGCGTGCCATGCGCCTGCCGGAGGGCACCGGTTACGAAGAGCTCAAGATGGCCGGGGCCGCCGCGGCGACCGGCGACGTCATCGTCTTTGCTGACGGAGACTGTTACTACGACCGGACCTGGCTCGAGTCGCTGCTCGCCCCCTTCAGCGAAGCCTCGGTTACGGTCGTGGGGTGTGAAACCGGGATCGACT